>JAKIUX010000278.1 GCA_021647345.1 Hydrogenimonas sp. | reverse complement strand
AGACTCTTTTTGAGAAGGTTAATATAAAACCGGGAAAACCTACAACCGTAGGAAGAATAGACAAAACGTGGATTGTCAACCTGCCCGGAAACCCTACAGCCGCCGCCATAAACTTTGAGCTCTTCGCCCGCACCATCATAGAGCGTCTTAAAGGTTCCGCCAAACCCTATATAGCAGCGGTAGAGAGTTTATGCGAAGAAGATATCTCTTTGAAACCTGGAAAGTTCACAGCACTTCTTGGGAGATTTGACGGAAAAAGCTTCACAGCTTTGAAAAAGCAGGGGCCCGGAATGGTCAGCCCGCTAAAGGAGGCGGACGGCTTTATTATAACCGAGCCGCAGACCTCTTTCATAAAGAGCGGCTCTAAGGTGAAGATGATTCCTATAAGATTCTTAATCGGCCAAAACAGGCCGGCTGACATCTTCACTTCAGGAAAGAGTTACAGTTTTGAAATGTAGTCGGCGAGCGCCTCTATCTGTTCTTCGCTCATAGAGGAGATTTGCGAACTCATTATCTGCTTCATCGCTCCGCCGTAAGAGCCGTTCTTGTAGCCCTCCATCTTCTCTTTCAAAAGCTCTTTACTCTGTCCTGCCAATATATTGCTTTTGCCAAGAGCATGCTTCTGCCCTTTGGAGCCGTGGCACCCGGAACATTTGGACTTATATAGAGCCGCGGCATCAACTTTCTCTTGCTTTTCGCCGCTTCCCGTTACAGCCGAAAGTGCGGCAGCGGTCGCCTCTTTAGCCTCCTCTTTTACGCTTTCAACCACTTCTGAAGCCTTCTCTTTAACATCTGTCAAAGCTTCGGTAACATTCGCCTCTACGGCTGACGCCTTCTCTTCAAGCATCTCTTTAGGCGCAGTCTCGCTCGTCGTTTCACTCTCTTTTGCAGGCTCGATAGCCTCAGCAGCGCTCTTTTGCATATCTGCAGAAGCCTCTTTAGCCCCCTTCTGTTCTGCAACCGGTGGCTGAAGCTCCCGGCTCTCGCTCTCTTTTTTTTCACATCCGCTAAATGCTATAAGTGCAGCCAGTGCTGCAGATACGAAAATTCCATAACTTCTCATCCGATTCTCCTTTCACATTTTTATCTTTGAATGCCCGCGGCTATAGTAGTAGTTAACTCCTTAAAAACTACTTCAATAATAGGAATCTTTTTTTAACGATTACAAATATAAATCGCGGTTAGCAACCCGTCACTCTCAAACCTCTAAGCGGCCACTATACAACTTTGGGATTTTTGAAAACTTTTCCTTCAAGAAGCTCTTGAAACATATTTGGGTTTTTCCACTCCTCCATAACCCGCTTGGAGAACTCCACTTTAGATAGATCTATTGCCCCATACTCTTTGCTATGTGCGTCGAAGGCATCCGCTTCGGCGTAACCGGTGTCGGTCTCGTGCACTATGACCCTATCAAGCGAAACACCCTGCTCTTCGTTGACCATCTGTGTCTGCGACAAAACTCTCTCTACAAGAAGAAATATCAGCCTTGCATACTGCTCCGCAGAGGGGTTGACAGGTATCTGAACCCATCTCTCGCTCCACCTTTTCATATCTCTCAGATACTCCGGGTCATCTTTACACCAAAGGGTTATAGCGTGATCGAAAGAGTCTATGAACTCCTTTATCATACCCTTGGTAAGCCCGAAATCATATACCATCTGGCCGCGATCAAGACGCTTCGAAGAGAAGATAAGCTCCACTTTATAGGAGTGGCCGTGCAGACTTTTGCTGCAGCGTCTTGTGGTGCACTCTCTGACGATATGCGCATTTTCAAACCTGAAAAGCTTTCTTATCTTCACCTCTTCTCCTCCCTGTTCCAGAGCCTTACATGAAGCCTGTCGCTGTATCTGTATCCATTTTTAAGGCAAAACTCCGCTACAGACGGCGCATTGCTTCTTAGCTCCTCTTCGGAGCTGCCAAGCGGCATGCAGTAGACCTCGTTATCGTATTTCATCGTTATTTTCGCTATCTCTTCGGCGCCTTCGCCTTCTGCAAGATCTCTATCGAGAGTGAATTTGAAAAAGGACTCTTTTGTACTTTTCGCCAACAGATCTATCACCTC
>JAKIUX010000277.1 GCA_021647345.1 Hydrogenimonas sp. | reverse complement strand
TTCAAATAACCCTAGACGCTATAAGATCATAATGCCCTTTTATGACATGCGGTAATTCTTTTGAAGCCGTCTGTCGCCTTAAGTTTCAGCGGCCATTTGTAAGACTTCTCTATCGCCTTTTTTCCCAAATATGCAAGAAAACCGTAGATTCTGAACTTTCCGGCATCTATTATCGCATATGTGCCGCCAAGCGCTATGGCCAAGCCTTGTAATTTCAAATTACTGACATGAAGCTGTCTATTCTCTATATGAGCCAATATATTTTTAGCGGCATCCACACCGCTTTGCTCCGCAGTCTGCGCAGTCGGTGGAACTCTTTTAGAGGCCGTATCTCTCAAATTGGCGGCGTCTCCAATTGCATAAACCTCCTCGTGTCCGGGTATCTGTAAAAACCTATTGACTACAAGCTGTCCAATCTTATTGTGCTCCGCTTTTAAGCTCTGCACAAAAGGCGCACCCATTATACCCCCTGTAAATATCATAAAATCAAACGGTATCTTCTCTCCGTTTTCAAGTATGGCCACTTTATTTTCAACTCTTGAAATATGAGAGCCTGTATGTAGCACCACCCCAAGCTCGGCAAGCCTATTTGATGATGCTTTAATTACAGAGGGGTGAAGTCCTTTAAGAATAGTCTCGCTACCGCTTATTAGATGTATTTTTAGCTTACCGTATGCAAGCGAGTTGGAGCGATAATAGCGATTGAAGTAGTACTGCATCTCGGCAGCTATCTCTACGCCGGAGAGTCCGGCTCCTCCAATAACTATCGAATAAGAGCTTTTTGCATCTTTAGAATTCTCAAGACGCCTATATAGCTCTTGCTCAAAATACTCTTTTAATTTCAGTGCGCCCCTTAGACTCTTTACGCCATACGAGTAGTCCCTGAGGCCTTCAATATTTTCAAAAAAGCGCGTTACCGCTCCTGCGGCTATAATGAGGTAGTCATAAGAGAGGGGATCGGCATCTTCAAATATAACCTTTTTGTTTTTAAAGTCAACATCTTTGGCTACGGCATGAAGGTACTCTATATTGTCTCCAAAACCGGCACAAAGTGACCTTAGCGCTATGATAGTCGAGTCAAAAGGAACTTTACCTGCGATCAGATCATACCCTTCTGTCTGCAGAAAATGGTACGGATGCCTATCTACAAGCGTTACTTTTATATCTTTTTTACCTGCCAATACCCCTAGCGCCCTAAGCCCACCGTAGCTTCCGCCGATAATTACAACATGATGCATATCAACCCCTTTTGCAGCCATCTTCGAATATTATACCTTAAAAAGCTAGAGAATCTTTCCAAAAAAATAGTCAAATAAACTAAAGCTACATAGCAGGCAAAAGAGGGCGAATAATAAGCCTCTTTTATAAGTCTTCATAAAGCTACCGCTTTGCACATAGGTGCTAATGCGGCAGACGACTTTAAATGGTTAAGTCTAAAACTCTAAGCGCTCTTTTTAGTTCATCTTCAGATACTATTGAATCTTTCGGCGAAAACTCTTTTACAATTTTAGCTAAAACATATATGAGCGTACCTGTAATTTCGGGCAATCTTCCCTCCAAGGCTATCTCCAACTCATACTTTAGCGGCGGATGAGATGCGAGCCTGTTAAGAAGCGGCTTGAGTTCAAGCTCCTCCTCCAGTGCCGAAAACTGTTTCATCGACTCTTTCAAAGCATTAGTCAATGGAATATCGCTTAACCAAATAACGTCACGACCGTTGTATCCGGCATTCTCTTCTCCACCTTTCAATAGCTGATAGCCCTTTTTATCTTCAGCCTCTTCTATCTCTACAATCTTGTTTTTCGGCAGCCTTAAAGATGCCGCTTTTTTAAATATCTGTTCAATCTTGTATGCACCCTCTATTTTCATCTCTCTTCCTTTTTATCGCCCGTTGTGGCGTTTTTGGCTTTCGCTCCTAAAACTATCAGAACTACTCCGTCGAAAAATAGGCTTATGCCTACAAAAAGCCCTACCAGCACAATAGAGCTCATCGGCCATCCCGCTATTAGTATAAAAGCGAGCAAAAGTGAGAGCGCGCCGTTTATCATAGGCATCCACCACCCCTTGTTCG
>JAKIUX010000276.1 GCA_021647345.1 Hydrogenimonas sp. | reverse complement strand
GAAAGAGAGAAAATTTGAGGATGATGAATGATATGCAAGATAGATGAGTTTTTATTTGATGTAAGAGACACCCAAACTTTATCGCACGAGCTTAGCTTTGACTGGACTGAGAGAAAAAGGCTTGGCAATAATCCCATAAGACAAGCCTTGGGAGCATGGGACGAGGAGATAACAATTGAAGGTAAACTGCTTGTTAGAAGTGTAAAAGCACTGGATGATTTTGAAAACCTTGCAAAAGAGAAAAAACCGGTCAGATTAACTTTAGGTACGGGAGAGAGTTTTAAAGTAGTAATAACAACTCTTTCTAAAAGCAAAAAGGACTTTTTAAAAGATGGTAAGTTTATAACGCAAGAGTTTAGTATCTCTTTGAAAAGGTGGTTTGAGTGAGCGAATATATAGCGAAAGAGGGCGAGAGGCTGGATCAGATAGTTTACGCGGTTTACGGGAGCTTGGAGATTTTTAACGAGGTTTTAAAGGCCAATATACATTTAGCCGACAAGATAGAGCTTGATGCCGGCGATAGAGTCTATCTGCCCGAAATAAAAACAGATGCAGAGACTAAGGATGAAAAAGCGCTATGGTAACGCCTATCTTTAAAGTAGAAGCAAACGGCAAAGATATAACGGAAGTTTTGTTAAAAAACTCTGCAAGAATTACTTTTAAAGACGAGGACGGAGTAGCTGCGGATGAGCTTAGCATAGAAGCTCTCGGCAATTTCCGCCGCCCGAAGTATGAAGATGAATTGAAACTTTGGCTCGGCTATAAAGAGAGCGGGCTTTATTATTGCGGTATTTTTATAGTCCAGACTTCTACAAAAAAAAGAGACTCTATAAACATAACCGCCACCGGTGCTAACTTTACAAGTGAACTTAAGAAGAAACGAAATCGAAGCTATGAAAAGATGAGCTTAGAGGGTATTGCAAGAGAGATAGCTAAGAGATACGACTTAAATGTGAAAAGCGACTTTAGCGATGTGTATGTGCAGCACCTCTCACAGACAAACGAAAGCGACCTTAATCTTTTAAACCGTCTTGCAAACGAGTATAACGCCATCTTTTCTATTAAAAACAATACTCTAATCTTTAAAAAGAGGATAAAAGAAGATAAGAAAGCAGAAGATTTACCAGTGTTTGAAGTAGAAGAGAGCGAGTGCGAGAGCTGGGAGATAAAGCACTCTAACCGAACTCTATACAGATCTTGCAAGGCGATCTGGCACGATACCAAAGAGAATAAAACAAAAGAGATAATCGCAGGAAGCAAAGAGCCCGAGCTGATACTAAAGGGGAGTTTCAAAAACGAAGCGGAAGCTAAAACAAAAGCCGAAGCAAAACTGCAGACTGCCAACAGGGGGATAGCGACGGGCAGTCTTACAATTTACGGACAAAACATAAGAGCCGGAGGGATTTTAAAACTAACCGGCTTTGGAGAGGAAGATGGGGAATATACGATAAAAAGCGTGGAGCACACATTAGATGAGGACGGATATTCTGTATACGTAGAGTTTGAAAATTAATGAAAGGGCAAAGGAGGATCTATGTCTACGACCGATATTGTATCTAACATCAAAAAGTATGAAGGCTTTCGGGGAATGCCGTATGATGACAGCCTCGGGTTTCCCACTATAGGTTACGGCACAAAGCTTCCGATCGATAAAGATGAGGCTGAGCTGCTGCTCAAAAAGCGGCTAAATGATGTGCGCCGCGAACTGGAAAGCCGAGTTGATTTTTTCTATGATCTGCCGGAAGAGATTCAAGCCGTGCTGCTTGACATGGCCTACAACATGGGCGTGCCGCGACTTTTTACGTTCAAAAAGATGTGGGAAGCCGTGCGAGATAGAGACTGGGAGCGTATGGCTGACGAGATGGTGGATTCGCTGTGGTATCGGCAGGTCGGGCGACGGGCGGAGGAGTTGGCTGGCGTGGTGCGCCGGTTTAGATCAGAGGAGCTCCGGCACGCTTAGAGGTTTCGGCGATTTCGCCAAGAAACTCACCATAATCTTTTGAATCGACAATATGAATGTTCTTTTTTATGGCCGTCTCTTTTGCATATCTGTAATTATCCAGTTCTGAGCCTTTA
>JAKIUX010000275.1 GCA_021647345.1 Hydrogenimonas sp. | reverse complement strand
GGGGCGATTTGAAGTTATCCTCATACAATAGGGAAAGAGGGGTCGTCCATTTCGAAGGGTACGATACTGTAGATGATGCCAAACCCCTTACAAATGCATATCTCTACACCACCAAAGAGGCCGGTGAGGCAGCGTGCAATCTTGGAGAAGGGGAGTACTTCTGGTATCAGATAATAGGTCTTGAGGTTATCGAAAGTGGCGAGAAGCTCGGCACTGTCAAAGAGATTGAAAGACTTGCCGGTACAGACTATCTTCAAGTGAAAACCTCTCAGCCTCTCGTGGAGTCTGGTTTGCCGAAGAGCTTTCTAATTCCATATATAGAGCGTTATGTGGAGAGAGTCGATCTTGAGAAGGGCCAGCTCTATACAGTAGGCGCAAAAGAGATACTGGAAGCGAGTTAATGCGCTTTACATTCGTCACTCTCTTCCCCTCTATAATCGAAGGGTACTTTACCGACTCCATAATGTGCCGCGCCGTAGAGGGAGGGTATCTGAGGTTCGACTATCTCAACCCGCGGGACTACTCTGTCGACAAGCATCGTAAAGTGGATGATACAGCAGCTGGCGGCGGAGCAGGTATGGTAATGACGCCGCAGCCCCTTTCCGATGCTCTTGCGCATCTTAAAGATGAGTCCCCCGGAGTACATATCATCTTTACGACTCCCGTGGGCAAGCCATTCTCTCAAAAAGATGCCAGACGACTTGCCCGAAAGGAGCATGTAGCTTTCGTTAGCGGCAGATATGAGGGGATCGATGAGAGGGTTGTGGAGGTTTTTGCCGATGAGTGCTTCAGTATAGGAGACTACATTCTTACCGGCGGAGAGCTTGCCTCTATGGTAATGGCCGATGCGATAGGAAGATTGGTGCCGGGAGTTCTCGGAAATGCGAAATCTCTGGAGATGGAGAGCTTTGAAACGGATCTGCTTGAGGCTCCATCGTTCACAAAACCTAAAAGTTTTCATAATTTAAGTATACCTTCAGAGTTATTAAAGGGAAACCATAGTAAAATTAACGCCCTGAAAAAAACGATGGCGTTATCTAAAACAAAATATTTTCGCCCGGAGCGATATCTGAAATTTACCCAAAGGGACAGTGATGAGAAATAGATATATTGAGTCGTTCGAGCAGGCTCAGGTTGCAAGCAAGAATATACCGGAGTTCCGTGCCGGCGATACTGTAAGAGTTGCCGTTAACATTAAAGAGGGTGAAAAGACCCGTGTACAGAATTTCGAAGGTGTCTGTATAGCTATCAGAGGTGAAGGAACCGGAAAGACTTTCATAGTTAGAAAGATAGGCGCCAATAATGTAGGTGTTGAGAGAATATTTCCTCTCTATTCCGACTCTATAGTAAATATAGAAGTAGTTAGACGCGGTCGTGTAAGAAGAGCTAAACTCTTCTATCTAAGAGAACTCCGCGGAAAAGCTGCAAGAATCAAAGAGCTTCGAAAAAAATAGCCGCTCACAAGGGAGCCTTTGGGCTCCCGATTACTCTTCAACTTCAATCTTTTTTTGCTACAATTACCCAATATCTGCTATCTAACATCCAGATCAAGGAGACCAAACGATGAAAAAAGTTCTGCTTTCGGTTATATTTTTTGCGACTCTTCTTTTTGCGCAGAATCAGAAGAGCTATCCTGAAGTACTTCTACATACAAATATGGGAGATATAGTGCTTCAGATTAGACCTGATATAGCGCCTCTTGCTTCCGAAAACTTTCTTACCCATGTGAAAAACGGCTACTATAACGGAACTATTTTTCACCGTGTGATTGAGGATTTTATGATACAAGGAGGCGACCCTACAGGTACAGGAAGAGGAGGAGAGTCCATCTGGGGCAAGCCTTTTAAAGATGAGTTCGCCCCTAACGTAGTATTTGACAAGCCCGGTATTTTGGCTATGGCCAATGCAGGCCCAGGTACCAATAGGAGCCAGTTTTTCATAACCACCGTACCCACTCCTTGGCTCAACGGCAGACATACGATCTTCGGATATGTCAAAAAGGGGATGGATGTGGTTACAAAAATTTCTGAAACCGGAGTTGATAGATACAATCGGCCGGTAAGTGAAGTTAAGATACTTAAAGCGGAA
>JAKIUX010000274.1 GCA_021647345.1 Hydrogenimonas sp. | reverse complement strand
ATATCTGCCTAAACGGTGCAGCCGCGAGAAAGGCTCATCAAGGAGATAAGATAATCATAGTCGCTTACGCCTCTTATGACGAAAAGGAGCTTGAGAGCTATAAGCCGACGGTGGTGCTGATGAATGAAGATAGCAACACCATAGCCGCCGTGCATGAGGAGATTTAGGTGTTTGAAGGGCTAAATATGGGCGATCTTGGAAAGATGCTCGAAGAGGTCCAAAAAAAGGCTAAAGAGCTTGAAGAGAAGAGCGAGTCTATTGAGCTTACCGCAAAAAGCGGCGGAGGACTTGTTAAAGTTACCGCCAACGGCAAGGGAGAGATTATAGATATAGATATTGACGACTCGCTTCTTGATGACAAAGAGGCGCTACAGATTCTGCTCATTTCTGCCCTTAACGATGTTTTGAAGATGGTTGAAGATAACAAAAAGAGTGCCGCTTTAAGCATGATGGGCGGTATCAACCCCTTCGCGGGCGGGGGCGGCAGCCCAAGCTGATGCTCTTTTGCCGCACTCTTGCAGCAGTACTTCTGCTTACTATCGCTCTATATGGAGTAGATAACGGATGTTTTAAATTTTTCCCCGGAAGTTTCAAGATAGTAAACGGCCACACCTCTTTTGCGGTAGCTAAAGATAGATTTGTATCTTTCAAATGTCCTCCTGATAAAAAGGTTGTAGCTGAAGATAGATTAAAAGGACTCTGTCTATTTGAAGATAGAGCTGAAAAACCGCTATATCTAAGCGATATTGAACCGCCTTTATATATCTGCCCCGATAAAAAAGTTCTAAAAAACCCTTTTAAAAGCTACCCTTACTCTATATACGCAGGAGAGCTCAAGATGCGGCCCGATCATGAGGGGGCCATATTTAGCGGCTGCTGCCGGCTTGCGGCGATATTTGATGGCAGCGGGCGCTGGTTTGGCGCAAAGTCTATAAGAAAACTGCTCAAAAACGAGACAATACATGGTGATATAGGGGCGCGTTTTGTCAAACAAGGCGACAATGTAGCGGTAGAAAGTGTGGATCCTTTTTTAAAAGTCGGTTTGATGGAGGGGGATATAGTTTTTTCAGTAGGCTCTAAAAAAGAGCCTGCTTTAAGAGATGTTGAGGTGGCGATAGACTCTTGCAAAGAAGGTAGCAGCCTGAAGTTTGTCGTAAATAGAGGCGGCAGTGCGGCTAATGTAGATGTCAAATGCTTTAGACGAATGGGCGGAGGAGCTATTTCGGACACTTTTTTGGAGCGTTTTGGAATGGAGTTTGACCACTCTCTTAAGATTGTAAGAATAGAAGAGGGCTCTATACTCTATAAAAGAGGGCTTAGAGCAGGAGACAGACTCTTGGCAATTGATGGCAAAAGTGTAAAGAGTGAGGCAGATGTTAGAGATGTTTTAAGCCGCTACGCTACACAAAAATCTACTCCTCAAAACATGCTCTGGGAGCGGGGAGAGTTTCAGTTTTTTTTACTACCAACTGCGCTATAATTCGCAAAATCTAAAGAGGTTGCAGATGCAGAGTTTCGAAGCCTACCTTAGGGCGAATATTCCAAAAGCGCCCAGTTTTCACCCGACTTTCGAGGAGGCGCTCGGCGCTATGCTTCTTGCCGGAGGGAAGCGCTTCAGGCCGCATCTTCTGCTAAGTGTTGTCGATGCTTATGTACCTCTTTTGAGAGAGAGTGCATACCCGGTAGCCATGGCGGTAGAGATGCTGCATACCTACTCTTTGGTGCATGATGATCTGCCTGTTATGGATAATGCCGACTTAAGGCGCGGCGAGCCGACGCTTCATAAACGTTTTGATGAGGTGACTGCCGTACTCGTCGGAGATGCTCTAAATACGCATGCGTTCTATCTTATAGCCGACGCCCCTTTGCATAGCGATGTCAAGGTTGCTTTGGCTAAAGAGCTTGCTTATAACGGAGGCATTGGAGGCATGGTTTTAGGGCAGGCTATAGATTGTCACTTTGAAGGCGAGATGTTAAGCAGTGAGCAGGTCGATCTGCTTCATGAGTATAAAACAGGCCGTCTAATAGCAGCAAGTCTGAAGATGGGCGCCATCATAGCCGGAGCGAGTGAGCCTTTGCAAAAGAGACTCTT
>JAKIUX010000273.1 GCA_021647345.1 Hydrogenimonas sp. | reverse complement strand
CATCGAGATCTACCTCGTCGAGTTTGGCGTCGTCAATAAAAAGAGTGTCGTAGGGGCCCTCCTCCAACTCCTCCGCGAAAGGGGCTTCTACAACCTCGAATCCCGCCTTTTGGGCGCTTAAACCCGTTAGCTTGGAAACAACCGGATTCTGGTTGATAAGGAGAATACGCATAATCGAGCCTTTATTGTATGGTTTTGAGCCGTCTTTTGCTCACTTTGCAGATAGATCGGCTGAATCTTTTTATTGTATAATCAAGATCATTTATTTTTGCTTTAGGGGTGTTATATGGGCAAGATCAAGGCAATCTTTCTCATTTTCGCGGCGGCTGCTCTGCTATCAGCTTCCAACATTGAAACCAGACTATACACACTCCCAAAAGAGGCGAAACCTGCGCTAAAAGAGCTTCTGCACAAAATAGATACCGCAAAGTACAAAATAGACGCGGCTATATACAGCTTCACTCACAAAAAGATAGCAAAAAGATTGGCCAATGCGGCAAAGCGGGGCGTCAAAATTAGAATAATCTTCGATAAAGAGTCAAATCTGCGAAACAGAAAGAGCCAGATTGGCTATCTCTCCAAATATCGCAATATCGACTGCTATCTTCTAAGCGGAAAAAAGAGAAGAAGAGGAGATGGATACGGTTTGATGCATATGAAACTGATGATAATAGACAACCGCCACGTAGTTCTCGGCTCTGCAAACTGGACCTACTCGGCATTCGGCCTGAATCATGAGGTGATAGCCTTCATAAAAAGCTACGAAAAGGCGAAAAAGCTCGAAAGAGCATTTGAGAGAATGGCTAAAGAGGCCTCCCTTTATTGAGCCCTTTCTTCAGACTTAATAATAAATTTCAAAAAATAAAAACACTCTCTTAAGTATAGTTATGCGATACTGTTTAAAACCGAAAAAGGAAGAGTGTGAAAAAATATATTCTGATCATACTAACAGCCGTCGCCGTTTACGCTATGCCGCCCCTTGTAGATGCGCAGTGGCTCAAAAGCCACATAGATGACAAAGATCTGGTGATAGTCGATGTTTCATCCAAAAAACTTTACGAAAAGGGGCATATTCAAGGAAGCGTCAACTCCCCTATTCAAATGTGGAGAAAAAAGGCAGGAGATCACCTAGTTGTAAAAGATAGCGCTGCAATAGAGAAAGAGATGAGACGTCTTGGCATAAGCAAAGATAGCAAAGTTGTGCTCTACTCCCACCACGACAACGGCAAAGATACCCTTAAGCCAGCCTATGTGCTGTGGGCTATGGAGTACCACGGCTTCAAAAACAGCGCAATCCTCGACGGCGGTATCGTAGGGTGGAAAGAGAGCGGCGGAAAGATCATAAAAGATAGCGCCAAACCTAAGAGCGGAAATTTCGTAGCTAAAAGAGACGAAAGCCTCGTAGCCGATCTGAATGAGGTAAAAAGCTCGATAGGAGTATCTGTACTCATAGATGCGAGGCCTCCGATATACTATTTCGGCGCAGAGAAACAGAAGGTGCTCGCCAGAGCGGGGCACATTCCGACAGCCAAAAGCTACTTTTGGAGATTCAGCTTTAAAGGCGATTACATTAAAAATAGAAGCGTTTTAAAGCAGATGCTTGAAGATGGGCTCGAACTCGACCCCAAAAAACCTATAATCACCTACTGTACGGGAGGGCTCGAGACATCAATGAACTTCTTCATTCTTCACCGCCTTCTTGGCTTTGAAAAAGTACGGCTCTACGACGCTTCAATGAAAGAGTGGGCAAATAGAGAAGATACTCCTATGAGAAAATATAGATGGGAGTAGGGTAAAGGCGCACGCCCTTACCCGATCCACTGAAAAAGAACCCTCATAGCCGCCAAAAACTCATTTTTGAAAATTAGCATCATAGAGCCTAAAACTGCGATCCAGACCGCCATCGAGAGGGCGATCTTGATAGGAAAACCGACCACAAGCAGGTTGAACTGCGGCATTGTCTTCATCAACATACCGAAAATTATGTCAGAAAGCAGAGATAGCGCTATGATCGGAAAGGCGATAGAGAACCCAAACAAAAAGAGATTAGACATCGCTTTAATAAGGTAGTCGCAGATCTCATGGCTTAGTACCAGCCCTCCCAGAG
>JAKIUX010000272.1 GCA_021647345.1 Hydrogenimonas sp. | reverse complement strand
CAAGAGGGTTTGAAAGCGCCGACTATGAAATCTCCAAAAAGGCGGGTGTATGGCTGACCGAGAGGGGTTCAACCTTTGGCTACGGCAATCTTGTTGTAGATATGCGCTCACTTCCGATCATGCGCCGCTTTGCGCCGGTGATCTTTGATGCTACACATAGTGTTCAGATGCCGGGACAAGGGGGCAAAACAGGCGGAGACAGCTCTTTTGTGCCCTACCTGGCCCGCGCGGCGGCAGCCACGGGAGCGGTAGACGGCCTCTTTTTCGAAACCCATTTCGACCCCTCTTCAGCCCTTAGCGACGGTGCAAATATGATAAAACTCGATAGCCTGAGCAAGCTTATAAAACAGATAGAAGCTATAAAGCAGATTGCGCAAGAGAGGTGATTGCCGGTATGCTTTCATACTCTTTTTTAAGGCTTCTTGGGAAGTGCTAGATGTTTTCTTTATGATAAAATAGCGAAAATCAAAGAAAAGGCGGTTGTATGAATATTGTAGAAGGACAGCTCAAGCTTACAGGCTCCGAGCGTATAGCGATAATAGCGAGCCGTTTTAACCATATCATTACAGATAGGCTCGTTGAGGGTGCGCGTGACGCCTTTTTGCGACACGGCGGAATGGAAGAGAATCTCGATCTTATATTGGTGCCGGGGGCTTTTGAGATACCGTTTGCCCTTCAAAAAGCGCTTGAGAGCGGAAAGTACGGCGCAGTTTGCTGTGTCGGTGCGGTGATTCGAGGCTCTACCCCGCACTTTGACTATGTGGCGGCGGAGGCAACAAAAGGGGTTGCCAACACTACTCTAAAATATGGAAAACCTGTATCTTTTGGGGTTCTTACGACCGATACGATAGAGCAGGCTATCGAAAGAGCCGGCTCAAAAGCCGGCAACAAAGGCTTTGAGGCGATGACAGGGCTTATAGAGATGATAGACCTCTACAAAAAGATGGAGAGCTAATGGCGACAAGGCATCAGTCAAGAAGCGCCGTTATAGGGCTTTTATATGCTCACGATATAGGAAATCCGGAAGTTGAGCGCTTCAGCGAGGATCTGCTTGAAGAGAAGAAGATTAGAAACAGGCAAAGAGAGTTCGCTCTATCTCTGTATAGGGGTGTGTTGGAGCATCTAGATGAGATAGACAAGCTCATAAAGAGTCATCTTAAAGATTGGGATTTTGAGAGGCTCGATCATGTCGATAAATCTATCATCAGGCTTGGAGCATACGAGCTTTTGCATACCGATCTTGACAGAGCCGTTATCATCAACGAAGCTATAGAGTTAGCAAAAGAGCTTGGTAGCGACAACTCTCCAAAGTTCGTAAATGGAGTTTTAGACGCTATAGAGAAGTCATCTAAGGAAAAAGAGTGAGTCGTCTAAGCAAAGAGGAGGCAATAGATCTAATAAAAAACGGCGATCTTAAAACGCTGGGCAAGATGGCCTCAAGAATCAAGGCAAAGATACACCCTAAAAAGATAACGACATTTGTTGTCGATAGAAATATAAACTACACAAACGTCTGCTGGGTAGATTGCAACTTCTGCGCCTTCTATAGACACGGCAAAGATGATGATGCCTATGTTTTAAGTTTTGACGAGATCGATCGTAAGATTGAGGAGCTTTTGGAGATTGGGGGTACTCAGATACTCTTTCAGGGAGGAGTACACCCAAAACTCAAGATAGAGTGGTATGAAGATCTTGTAGAGCATATCCATAAAAAGTATCCTCAAGTTACTATTCACGGCTTTAGCGCGGTAGAGATCGACTATATAGCGAAGGTTTCAAGAATAAGCGTAGAAGAGGTTCTTAAGAGGCTTGCGGCAAAGGGGCTAAGCTCCATTCCGGGCGCAGGCGCTGAGATTTTAAGCGACAGAGTGCGCGACATAATAGCGCCAAAGAAGATAGATGTGAAAGCTTGGCTAAATGTTCACAGGCTGGCCCACAAAAACGGCATAAAGTCTACCGCTACAATGATGTTTGGAACCGTGGAGACAGATGAGGAGATAGTAGAGCACTGGGAGCATATACGAAATCTTCAGGATGAAACGGGAGGTTTCAGGGCCTTTATTATGTGGAGCTTTCAGCCCTACAATACCGAACTTCAAAAGAGGGGCAT
>JAKIUX010000271.1 GCA_021647345.1 Hydrogenimonas sp. | reverse complement strand
AATATGAAGCTGAGTATAACGGAGTGGATTATCTTCTGAAAGTCAATAAAGAAGGAATCGTAACATCAGTTACATATCTTGACGAGATGGGAAATAGGGTCACTTTAAGGTTTCAAAACGTCAAGACTGAGCCATTTTCTCTTTCGAAACTGGAGTGTGTGATACCTGAAGGTTTCGATATTATCGACGGACGTTACTAAGCAACTCTCTTAATCTTTCAAGTGTGCATATCTGTACTTTTATGTTGCCTATATAGACGAAGTCAACCTCTATACCGTACTTCTTGTCGGCAAGATCTATAATCATCTTTTTTAGGCGCTCTTTACCCTCGCTTGTTACAAGCGTCTCCGCCCAGAAATTTCCCAAAGCGGTCTGAACGGTATCCATTAGCTCAATTTCGCTTTTGTTCAAGTCTCTCCCTTTAAGCGTCAACGATATATCTACATTTACAGGAGAACGATCCTTTTTCAAAAGAAGCGTCGTGTCGATATTGTCAAACCTCAGCAGATCGGCAAAAAGGGGAAATGTTAATATTAGAAGCAAAAGAGAGAATTTTCTCACAGATAGAGCCTTTTAATGCGCCGGGCGTGCGCCCGGCATGTATTACCCGACCATATAGTCAAGAGTCTCTTTGTCAACCATGTGGAAGTTGAGATATTTATAAACTTCCTCCTCTTTTCCGGCAATTGCTTGAGGCACGATCTCAAGATACTCCTCTTTTGAAGGAATCTTTCCAAGGATAGCGCATACTGCTGCAAGCTCGGCACTTCCTAGGTATACCTGAGCACCTTTGCCTAGGCGGTTATCAAAGTTTCTAGTAGAGGTTGAAAATACAACCGCATTGTCGTGAACTCTTGCTTGGTTGCCCATACAGAGCGAGCACCCGGGAACTTCGGTCCTTGCGCCAGCTGCACCATAAATAGCGTAGTACCCCTCTTCAATCAACTCTTTCTCATCCATCTTTGTAGGCGGAACAACCCAGAGCCTTGTCGGTACTTGACCTTTGCCTCTTAGAACTTCACCAAGAGCACGGAAAACACCTATATTGGTCATACATGAACCGACGAAAACCTCGTCGATATTCTTAGGTCTTTTCGGATCTGCAAGTACTTCGCTAAGGGTAGCCACATCGTCTGGATCGTTGGGGCACGCTACTATCGGCTCAGTGATCTCATTTAGATCTATCTCGATTACTGCCGCATACTCGGCATTCTCGTCAGCCTCCATAAGCTGAGGATCCTCAAGCCATTTTTTCATATTGTCGATTCTGCGCTGAATCGTTCTTTTATCTTCATAACCGTGCTCTATCATAGCTTCAAGAAGCTTGATGTTGGAGTTGATGTACTCTATGACCGGCTCTTTGTCCAGCTTTACGGTACATGCCGCCGCGCTCCTTTCGGCAGATGCGTCGGATAGTTCAAAAGCCTGCTCGCATTTTAGGAACGGAAGCCCCTCGATCTCAAGTACTCTACCGGCAAAGATATTCTTCTTACCCTTCTTCTCAACAGTTAGCAAGCCATCTTTGATCGCCTGATAGGGAATGGCATTTACAAGGTCTCTAAGAGTGATACCGGGCTGAAGTTCACCTTTAAAGCGTACCAGAACAGACTCAGGCATATTCAGAGGCATAGTTCCGGTAACGGCTGCGAAAGCGACGAGGCCGGAGCCTGCAGGAAAGCTGATGCCAATAGGGAAGCGGGTATGGCTGTCTCCGCCGGTTCCGACAGTATCAGGAAGAACCATTCTGTTGAGCCAGCTATGGATAATACCGTCGCCGGGGCGAAGTATAACACCGCCGCGGCTTGTCCAGAATGGAGGCAGTGTGTGCTGAAGCTTCACATCGGAAGGCTTCGGATATGCTGCCGTATGGCAGAACGATTGAAGAACAAGATCGGCACCGAAACTAAGAGCTGCAAGCTCTTTTATCTCATCTCTTGTCATAGGGCCAGTTGTATCTTGTGAACCTACAGTAGTCATTTTAGGTTCACAGTATTGACCAGGGCGAATGCCTGTTAAACCACATGCTTTACCAACCATTTTTTGAGCAAGGGTAAAACCTTTATCAGAAGCCACAACTTCAGCAGGTTTAGCGAAGATATCTGTTTCACCTAAACCTAATACTTCACGAGCGCGC
>JAKIUX010000013.1 GCA_021647345.1 Hydrogenimonas sp. | reverse complement strand
TTAAATGGTTTCGAGAAGTTTTTAAGTATCAGAAATGAGAATAGAAATGTAACCGCAAGAATGGAGAGAAAAATTATGAGTATATTAAAAAGAATGGTGTATATGTTAAATTGAGTGCCGGTTACAAGATATCTTGCTCCGAAGTAAGTATCGTCGGGAAACTCTGTTACGTAAAATCTGTAGTTGCCCGATTTGTGGTAGCCCTGTTTCAGCTCCAGTGCCGAAATCGGCTCTTCTATAAGGGTGAATATAGGATTGCCGTTTTTATCATATAGTCCTGCTTGGTAAGTTTTGAACCTTGGAAATGTAAAGGTGCTTTGGTATCTGCCGTCAAACTTCTCCATCTCGTTTATGATCTGTATGCTCTTTTTTTTCAGAGCCATCTCTGTCTTTACCTCTTCGAGGTTGTATGTGTAGTTGTCATATATGGCAAACGGCACCAGAAGTATAGCCATAACTATAAGAGTGTAGATAATGGAGTATTTTAGGGAAAATCTATACTCGTTAATATCAAGTTTCAAGCTTGTACCCCACACCGCGTATATTTTTAATAAGATCTTTGTTGAGCTTTTTTCTCAGATTGTTTATCTGCACCCGTACGTTCGCCGGGTCTACGTAATCTTCCCAGACATATTCGGTTATCATCTCCGGTGTTACAACCTGATTCTTGTACTTTATAAAGAGGTCCAAAATCATCTTTTCCGTTTTAGAGAGGTTCACTTCATTTTTATCTTTCGTCAGAGTGAAGGAGTTGGTGTGGTATTCATATCCGCCAGGCAGCTCTATCACCTCTTCGTCGGAGCGCAAAGATGCCAATTTAAGAGCGGTCGCAACACGAAGTTTCAACTCTTTCATATCGAAAGGCTTTTTGATGTAGTCGCAGCACCCAAGGTCATAGCCGCGCTCCATACTGTCTATCTCAGTAAGCGACGTTATGAAGATAGTTGGTGTTTTAATACCGTTTTTTCTAAGCTGTTCGAGGAGTTTAAAACCATCTACTCCCGGTACGTTAACATCTAGAAGAAGCAGATCGTAGGTTCCCTCGTAAGTAGCTTCAAGAACCTCTTTGCCGTCTGAGAAGTCATCAACTATGTAGCCGTAATCTTCCAACAGCTCCTTAATCGATTTTCTTAGCGTATACTCATCTTCTAAAAGGAGAATTTTCATTATTTTATAACCCCTCTTTTCTTTTTTTTCTGAAAATTGTTAACGATAAGATCGATCAGCTCCTCTTTCGAAAGCTTGCGCAGCTTCTCTTTTGCGGCTTCATCGAAGAGTATCCGGTCTTTCTCTTCGATACTTCCGCTCATTCTTGCTATCTGCTGCGGACTCATATCTTTGTATATATTCTCATTTTCTGAGTTGACGTAGTGGTAAATATCATCTTTTGTACTCTCCATCGTGAAGATACTTTTTATAAGCGGCTGCTGTTTGCCGGAGAAGTTTTCGAAATTTTCGGCGGTGATGATGGCTATAAAGTAGCCGAACCACTTTCCGTAGCTGTTTTGAATAGGGTAAGAGGCGAAAAAGAGCTCTTTTGTGTCAAGGTAGTCGGTATGTATGAGCTCTTGGAAATCTTTGTCGTCAAGAGAGGCGAGAGTATTGGCAAGATGGCGGCTGAAATTTGTAGAGGCCACCCTGAAGCCGCGAAAAGATGGATTTCTGCTTACTGGATCGAGAGGCGAGATTAAATCGGCTTTAATAAGGGGTACTATCTCTATTTTGTACTCTCTGAGTCTTGTAACAATCCTGTCAAAAAGTGTTGTCACTTCTAAAATTCCAATGATGTGGCCGTCGTATGTGATAGGTGCCGACGCTTTTATTCCGGCAGGAAGGGTGGTAGAGATGGTAGCCTTGGGCGTTCTTCTCTTTATTATCTCTATGAGATCTTCTCTACCTGTAACTAAACCAGATCCGTAAACTATAGGGCTCCAGCTCTGAGCGAAAATTGAGAGCCCTTTGCCGAAAATCTGGGTATATATATATTTTCTGTTTAGGTGTTTTATAAAAGACTCGGTGGTGTCGTGTACTATTTTGTACCCTTTGGTCCTATCTTTTTCCAAAATGGCGTCGGTCAATGCCCTGTTTTTGCTCATGGCTAGCGCAAGTGATAGAGATTGCATCTTTTCTGAGTTCAAAGTATGGAGCAGAAATTTGTTTATATTATCGTATGCAATGTTTCGCTTGTTGACCTCTCTCTTCTCGCTAAGGTTCAGTATAAGAAGAAAAAGTGCGATTACGACGGCAATAGTAACTGCTGCAATTATCTTTTTCATTAAAAATTTCTATTCTGCCTTATTTTAAATTTATAAAATTTTGATTTATTATACAACGAATTGCATAAGTGAACATATAAGTCGAACTTTCTCTTTCAAGAGCTCCCATTTGGATACATAACGTCCCAATTAAAATTTTGTTTAATTGGGTTCTTTGAGTAATGTAGCTTTTTTCTTCTTAAGCATCCGCAATCCAGCATTCAAGAGCCATCCTTGTGTTGATTCAAGAAAGGCTCTTGCTAAATATCCATTAAATCTACTTTTTGTGGCACCTTTTACAGACTTTAAAGGGGGTCGAGCCTGTGGTTCTAAGCAGAAAAGGGCCTTTTGAACCGTGGGGGTTGTGGCAGCTTGAACATACAAGTTCACGCCCCGGTCTTGAAGGGTCTGGTCGTCCTCTTGTAGGGTGACCCTCTTTGTTTCTTGAAAAGACGAAAGCGTTTATAACATGTTTTCCGGAGGCTTGTTCGGCATGACAAGTTGTACATAGCTGCCATATCGGTTTTCTTAGAAAAAACTCATTTGCAGAGGAGTGCGGATTGTGACATTTGTTGCATCTGCCAAGTTTTGTAAGACCGTGATCGGACCTGTTGTGCTTCATGGTCTCTTCGACTCTTTCATGACATTTGAAGCATCGCGGCGCGATCGGATCAGGCTGAAGATATCTGCTTTTGCCTTCATCCAATAGATTGTATTCTCCCGCTTTGCCTGTATGGCAGACGGTACACATGAAGTTAACCGAAGGTGCGTGGCCGTTTTTTCTTGAAGTGAGCGGCTCGTGGCAGCTATAGCAGTGAGAGTCTTGCGGATTTTCAAGAACTTCTACATCTGTTGTTAGCGCGCCTTTGGCTTTTATAGTCTTTTTCGATACTTTTTTGAAATCTGGACTCATATCGTGGCATTTAGAGCAGAGCTTCTCGTTTTTGTCGTTATGAAAGAGATATTTTTTATATTTGTATGGTGCTTCTTCGGCTATTTCGTAAACTTCTGAGCGGTAAAAGAGTTTGAGACTCTTAGTTTCTGTTTTATTGTCATCTGTGTAGGCGGTGATTGTGATATTGTTATCGCCAAGCTTCAGTTTTACGCTTTTACAGTAGTAGCCGGTTTTTGGGCTCGATTTGTAAATATAGAGTTTCCCTTCGCCGGTCTCTATTTCGAGCCTTTTTATCTTTCCGGGTGGGGTTTTTATTACAAGTGAAGCGAATGCATCGTCATATATCGACATATTTTTTGGAGATTCGATCTCAAGAAGTTTACTTTCTGCTCTGGCTTCGGCAAGCAGCAGCCAGCCGCAGAGGAGAAGGAAAAGGGCTCCTTTGCTCCTCATTTGCTCTCCTTACTTAGTGTTGACAATAGGTTTTTCCCTATCGTAGTAGCGTCTTGCATGACATGCGGGCGCGCAGGAACCGCCTGTAGGTGTCTCTATATATCTGATCGGAAAGTTGATTTTACCAAACTGCGTCTTTTTTCTTAGGTGGTGCGGATAATCTTTCGTGCCGTGAAAATCGTGGCAGGCACGGCATGTTCTGCCTTTTTTCTTATCGACATGTACGTAGTGAAGATTTTGTGTACCGTTTCTAAAGTTGGTATATTCGGTTGTTTGCGGCTCGGTCATCTTTTTAGACTCGTGACACTCAAAGCATATGTAATTGTTTACATCAAAGTTTGCGTAGAACGTTGACGGGAACGGTTTTTTGAGCATTCGGAAATTTGGGCTTCCATGCGGATTGTGACACATGGCGCAGTCTCCCCACTGTATTGGACCGTGCCAGTCTGGATTCTCTTCGAGGTGTTTTGCCATATTTACAAGTTTTACACCATCTTCGTCACGCTTGAGAGGTTCGTTGTGGCACTTAAGACACATATTCATAATAGAGTCCGCTTTGATCATTTTCGGTTGTCCGGTGCCGTGAGGGTCGTGGCACTCCTGGCATCCGTTTGACCTATTTAATGCACCATGTTTGTTCTTGGAGTTCTCGATCCACTCTTTTTTGTCTGCATGGCACATCAGACATAGATTTTTCTTGCCGTCCGCTTTGAGCTGAAATTTGTAATCTTCAGTATGAGGATCGTGGCAATTGATGCATTGATCTTTAACAGGCGGGTGAATATTGTCTGTTTTGTGCAAAAATTCACCCTTTGCCGTATGGCACGATGTGCAAAGTTCGTTTATATTGGAAGCGACAAGAAGACGTTTGTTTGGTGATTTGTGAGGATTGTGGCAGGCTGTACATGCTCCTGCCGCAACAGGTCCGTGAATGAACTTTTTTCCCTCTTTAAGATCTTTATCGTGACACTGATAGCATAGGTCTGGTGTATCCATTATAAGGTCATAGTTCTTGCTCTTATCAGGATGTTTGTCTTTGTGGCAGACGGTACAGTCTCCCCACTCAAAAGGCGGGTGTACAACCTCTTTTTCTGAAAGCAGGTTAGGTTCGAAAAAAGGTTCACTTCCGCCGTTTTGCGGTTTGGGCACCTCCGCTACTGCAGGAGTTTCAACAGGTGCCGGTGCCGCCTCTTTGGCTGGAGCCGAGCTTTGGACCGTCTCTTTCGACAAACTCTCTTCAGCAGCTTTTACACTCTCGGTTTTAACCGTTTCGCTCTCTTGTTGAACCTTCTCTTTGGTCGGAGTGGTACATCCGCTCAACAGCGTAATGGTCAAAACCGTAAATGCAAACAACATCTTCCTGACGGAAACTCTCATCTAAACCCCCTTTTTATGAGTACTGTTTGTTTTTGTGAAGCATAAAGAGTATATAAAAAAATTATATA
Organism: Hydrogenimonas sp.; assembly: GCA_021647345.1. Taxonomy (GTDB): domain Bacteria; phylum Campylobacterota; class Campylobacteria; order Campylobacterales; family Hydrogenimonadaceae; genus Hydrogenimonas. The sequence goes on along the minus strand of JAKIUX010000013.1, from coordinate 5,645 downwards.
TCTTTAAACCGGAATGATAATATAAAACTTTTATCATGTCAATAAAGAAAAAGCTTATAACAGCCATCTTTTCGGACTTTTTAAGAAAAGATTCATTATTGATTCTTATGAACACTTGTCAAATAGTAAGCGAGAGCTCTATAGTCCTCCTCGTACATATGCTTAGTCTTATAGAGCTGAGGCTTCATAATGCCAAATCTTGACGGATCTATTATAGGCGGGGAGTCTCCTTTGAGAAAATCTATAAGTTTTCTCTCGTTGCCAAGATAGTGAATAGCTATCGTTTCAAGAGATGGCCCGACGCTTGCGGCGTCATCTTTTGGCGCGTGGCAGATATTGCAGTTATACTTTTTGAATATCTGCTCCCCTCTTTTGGTCAAATCCATATCCTGGGCGTTGGCTATCATCCCAAGCAGAATGGTTAGAAGCATCACTTTTTTCATATAAGCCTTCTTTTTTTGAGAGTATCGTTTTAAACGCTCTCAATCTTTGTATCGTTAACAAATTTATACTCTCTTTTTGTAAATTCTCTGTAAAAGAGATCTATAGAGTGCTCTGAAAATCAAAACCTCGCTCAGACGAGATGAGATTTTTAGCGAAGCCGATTTGATGTTGGATGATAGATGTTAAATATTGAATGAAGTATGGAAGTTCCGCTTCCTTCCATTTGACAAATAACTAATAACTATAGATCAACTACCATAGGCTAAATCTCAAAGTCTTCGCACTATTTAAAGTTTTTCAGCCGGTTCCAAATATTATATCAGCAATTGTTGTTCTAAAATCTTAGAGAAGATCATAAATATTTATTTCTCTAATCTTTTGAAAATCATAACCGATATTAGAAGTGATGAAAGTGTCGAGATTAAATCGTCAAGGAGTTTTTGCAATGTTTGGAAACCGAATAAAGGGTGGTGTTGTATGTTGGAGAGCTTAGACTTTTTTTTAGACCATTTTCTGGAGTACTTCATAGAGTTTATTGAGGTGATTCTTCTTCTTACTATTTTTGGGCTTATCAACCTGTATATATATGACAGATATGTTCAAAGAAAACATCAGCTTCTCATAAACTACCCGATAATAGGCAGAATGAGGTATCTCTTTGAAGCTTTAAGAGAGCCTCTTAGGCAATATTTCGCCGAAGAGACCTTCTATGAGTCGAGAGATAAGGTCGAGTGGGTTTACAAAGCGGCCAAGAATCTTCCTAACTTCATGTCTTTTTCGGTTTCGCAGCCATTTTCCGGTTCGAGATTTGTCATAAAGCACTCCTCTCACGTGCTAAACGACAATGAGGTTGATTCAGACTTTAGCGTACTCTTCGGAAAGAACAGACCCATACCCTTCAGAGCCAAAAGTCCTATAGTGCGCTCCGCTATGAGCGACGGCGCTTTAAGCCCCGAGTCTGTGCGCGCTTTCACGCTTGGAGCGAAGCTCTCGAACTTTACTATCAATACGGGTGAGGGCGGCTTGACATCCAACTACTTCTTCACCCATAGACCGGACCCTAAAAATGCCGAATATCTTGAAATAGTAAAGAGCACCCCCTTTGCGGAGCTTATTTTCAAGCTAGTCACATTTTTCTTCAATCGCTCTCTTGCCGTTAAGGCTTACAGAAGAGTGCTTCTGAACAAAAAGACGGAGAACACCTATATTTACGACCCCATCTCTCACTCGCTCTTTAGGGTCAATTGGAAAGCGCCGCTTTCCGCTTTTCCGAAGGAGGTGCCTGAAGATATGCCCGATCTGATAGTCCAGATAGGCTCAGGTCTTTATGGGGTACGCGACAAAGAGGGCAATTTCGATGAAGATCGCTACGAGAAGGTTATGCGCTTTTGCAGAATGACTGAGATAAAGATCGCCCAAGGTGCCAAGCAGACAGGCGGGAAGCTGGCTGCTTCTAAAGTAACCGCGGATATCGCCTACTATCGTGGTGTAGAGGAGGGTAAAGACCTAATCTCTCCGAATCGTTTTCCGTATGCGGGTAGTAACGATGAGTTGCTGGATTTTGTCGGAAAGCTTCAGGAGATATCGAAAAAGCCGGTCGGTATCAAGATAGTTATATCTGATGCAAAAAGTGTTGAAGAGTTGGTTGAGACTATGAAAAGACGAAAAGAGCAGGGCAGGGCGATAGTAGACTTTATAAGTGTAGACAGCGGCGACGGAGGAAGCGCAACGGCACCTCTTGAGCTTATGGAGTCTGTAGGGCTTACAACGCCGAATGCTCTTTATGTTATGGATACGATGCTTAGAAAATATAACCTAAGAGAGGATGTTAAGATTATTGCCAGCGGAAAGATATTGGCACCAGACGATGTGGTCATAGCCCTGAGTCTCGGTGCCGACGCCGTCGGAATTGCTCGCGGGTTCATGATGAGCGGTGGGTGTATTAGGGCTAGAAAGTGCTCGGGCACCGAGGGGCATGTCTGCCCTGTGGGTATGGCTACGCAGGATCCGAAAAAGCGTGCCTCCTACCTGGTTGTACGAAAGGGTGGAGAGATAGCCAACTACCATGCCAATCTCCTTAAAGGCGTCAAGACGCTGCTTGCGGTAATGGGCGTCAAGAATATAAGAGAGCTTGATAAAAAACATCTAACGTTTAAAAATCGCTCTGGAGAGATATTTTTCGATATAGACAACTACTTTCACCAAAAACTACATATATGAAAGAGGTAAGATATGCAGCACTACTACAACGTAATTATAATCGGAGGAGGAATCTCGGGTACGGCTCTGCTTTATGAGCTTGCGAAGTTTACCGATATCGAGAGCGTGGCACTTTTTGAGAAGTACAAAACTCTTGCGTCGATAAATAGCAACGGAAGGAGCAACTCGCAGACTCTTCACTGTGGAGATATAGAGACAAACTATACATTCGATAAGGCGAAAAAGGTAAAAAAAACCGCAAAGATGCTCTCAAATTATGCCTTGAAGCACGGCTACGGCGAGAAGCATATATTCAAATTCCCAAAGATGGTTATCGGAGTAGGAGAGAAAGAGGTCGAGTTTATAAAAGAGCGTTTTGAGACTTTCAGAGAGCTTTACCCATATCTTGAGCTATTTAGCAGGGATGATCTCGCATCTATAGAGCCTAAATTGGTAGAGGGAAGAGAGGAAGATATAGTCGCTATGGGTGCCCTTGATGAGTATTGCGCTATCGATTTTGGAGCCATTGCCAAAACATTTGTGCAGAATGCAAAAAAGATAGCGCACGGGGTTTGCGATCTCTATCTTAATGCCGAAGTCTATCAAATAGAAAAAATAGGTGATAAGTTCCAACTTTTAACGCCAAGGGGGAAATATTTTGCCGACTATGTTGTTGTAAACGCCGGAGCACACTCTCTTTTGCATGCTCATAAAATGGGTTACGGCAAAGAGTACGCCTGTCTTCCTATAGGCGGGAGTTTCTACTACGCTCCCGCATCTATTCTTGGCTCGAAAGTATATACCGTTCAAAACGACAAACTCCCTTTTGCCGCGATTCACGGAGATCCTGACATACTGGAAAAGGGAAAGACAAGGTTTGGCCCAACAGCGCTGGCTCTTCCAAAACTTGAACGATATAGAGAGGACAGCTATCTGGAGTTCTTCTCGTCGCTCAAACCGGACAGGTCTGTAATGAAGGTCTTTTACGATCTTTTGGCCGACGATGATATAAGAGATTACGTCTTTAAAAATATGATGTACGAAGTGCCAGGTATTCGCAAAGGGCTCTTTCTAAAAGAGGCCAAAAAAATTATACCGACTCTTGAAGAGAGCGATATAGAGTTTGCTGAGCATGTCGGCGGGTTGAGACCGCAGATAATAGATAAAAAAGAGAAGAGGCTTCTGCTTGGTGAAGCTAAAATTGATACCAAAGAGGGAATTGTCTTCAACATGACTCCATCACCCGGTGCCACAAGCTGCTTAGGAAACGCTTTGAAAGATGTGGAGCTTATAGTAGACTATCTTGGGTGCGGTTTTGAAAGATCGAAACTTGAAAGTGAGCTTTTGGAAGATGAGGTGCACAACAGTGCGCTTAATAGAGTGCCGGGCTATGCGGTATCTGTAGGATAGAGGAGGGAAGAGATGGCTAAATTTTACGTTAGAAACGAAAAGAGTCAAGAGAGCGGAGAGTTTGAGCTTCTGGAGTCTACACTTGGAGCTCCGGTGGTAGATATTTCCGGTTTCAAGGCCAAGGTGGGAGCATATACCTACGATAACGGTTTTACTGAAACAGCTTCGTGCCAGTCTGCTATAACCTACATAGACGGTGCCAAAGGGGAGCTTCTCTACAGAGGCTACCCAATTGAGGAGCTGGCAGAGAAGAAAAACTATATAGAGGTCTGCTACCTGCTACTTCACGGCGAACTGCCAAATAGCGATGAGTATGAGAGTTTTGAGCGTGATATTAGAACAAAAAGCTACCCGCATGAGGGGATAAAATATCTCTTTAGAGCGTTTCCCGACAACGGCCACCCTATGGCGATACTATCTTCTGCCGTTTCTGCTCTTAGCGCTTTTCATCACCAGCATTTAAATATTAAGGATGATGAAGAGTTTATGGAGATGGCGCGTAGAATTATTGCCAAGATACCTACCATAGCGGCCTACACATACCGCCACTCTATGGGGTATCCTCTGATATATCCAGATATGGATCGATACTTCACCGAGAACTTTCTCTATATGATGAGAGCCTTTCCGACCGGAAAGACTCAGATTAGGGATGTAGAGGTTAGAGCGCTAGATAAGATATTCATGCTACACGCAGACCACGAACAGAACGCTTCAACAACAACCGTAAGAGCGGTAGGTTCAACAGGTGCGCATCCGTATGCGGCAGTTGTAGCGGGAATAAATGCCTTATGGGGAAGAGCGCACGGAGGTGCGAACGAGTCGGTTATAGCGCAGCTGCAGATGATAGGAAGCGTTGAAAATGTAGATAAATTTATCAAAAAAGCAAAAGATCCAAATGATCCATTTAGACTTATGGGCTTTGGCCACAGAGTCTATAAAAACTTCGATCCTCGCGCAAGAGTATTGAAAAAGCTTAGAGATGAGCTAAGAGAGACAATAGGCATAAGCTCCAAGCTTATAGAGATAGCTGACAGAGTTGAAGAGATAGCGCTTAATGATGAGTACTTCGTAAAAAGAAACCTCTATCCAAATATAGATTTTTACTCCGGAACGATTCTTGAGGCGCTTGGCATTCGCAAAAAAATGTTTACACCGATTTTTGTAATAGGTCGTACCGTTGGCTGGATAACGCATCTTATCGAGCAGAAGAAAGATCCCAAGCAGAAGATTTACCGCCCAAGACAGAGGTATATAGGGAAAACAAAAAGAAGTGTGCCTTAATTTTGAGACTCTTTGGCTGCAAGTGTGTATATAGCTAAATTGCAACTTTTAAAAAGTATATCGAGTTGAGCAAAGAGTACGAACTTAACGCAGATACCATATCTTATAGAAGCAGTGGTCATACGCCAATGGGAATGGTGCTAAAATTTATCCGGCAAAGTGAAACGAAAGAAGGTTAGGATACAGCTAATATTCAGCCGTCAAAGTGAATAAAGAGAGGGTTGGGAGTTCAAATATAGCTCTTTGATAGCCAGATATGCATCACCGCTTTTGAAAAACAAAGCTGCCATTTTTAAAAGAGATAAATT
>JAKIUX010000270.1 GCA_021647345.1 Hydrogenimonas sp. | reverse complement strand
GGCGTTTTAGCGGAAGCGACGAAAAGATTGACTTTACCGGATTGCTCCGCAAAGTGACGCAAATTGACGGGCTTGAACGTATCCGCTTTCAATCTCCCCATCCGTTGCATATGGATGATGAATTTTTGCAAGAGTTTGCAAATAATCCCAAGATATGCAAACAAATCCATGTACCGCTTCAAAGCGGCTCAACGGCGCTGTTAAAACGCATGAAACGCGGTTACACAAAAGAGTGGTTTTTAAACCGTTGCGAAAAGATTCGCACGATGGTTCCCGATGCGGCGATTAGCACCGATATAATCGTAGGTTTTCCGGGTGAGAGCGAGAGAGATTTCGAAGATACGATGGATGTCTTGGAGAGGGTCAGGTTTGAGCAGGTTTTTAGCTTTAAATATTCGCCTAGGCCTCTTACCCCCGCGAAAGATTATGAAGATAAGGTTCCGGAAGATGTAGCCTCCAGAAGGCTCTCTGCGCTCCAAGAGCGTCATAACGAGATGCTTGACGAGATGAAGAGTGAGCGTCTTTGCAGAGTTTATGAGGTCTATTTCGAAGAGTTGAAACCCGGGGGTATGGTTGCCGGCCGAACTGATAACAACTGGCTCGTGCAGGCCAAAGGGAGCGAAGAGCTTCTTGGCAAAGTAGTGCCTGTAAAGATTGTAGAGACGAGCCGTTTGGGCAGCATAGGAGAGATTGTTGCGTAAGAGGCTTCTTAGAAAGCTCTCTCTTTGGTTTATCCCCCCTCTTGGCTCACTTCTCATTCGCTTTCTATACCTTACTAACAAGAGGAGATGGCACATAGCCGGAGATATCCCCAAAACCCCTATTGTCGTCGCTTTCTGGCATGCCGAACTGCTTCTTGCTCCCTTCATATACAAAAAGATCGCTCCAGGCCGCAGGGTAGAGGTGATGATAAGCGAACATTTCGACGGTGAAATAATTGCTAATACGATGAAGTATTTCGATATAGGGGCCATTAGAGGCTCGTCGAGCAAAGGAGCTGCCAAAGCTTTGATTCAGGCGATAAAGAGGGTGAAAGGGGGCGGCGATGTGGCTATAACTCCCGACGGTCCTAAAGGGCCTCGCCACGAACTCTCCGACGGGCTTGTCGCAATAGCCAAAAAGACAGGCGCTCCCGTAGTGATCTTCAACTACAGGCCATCTAGATACAAGCAGGCAAAAAGCTGGGACAGATTTTTGATACCTCTTCCTTTCGGGACTATCGACTTTTTCTGCTCGGAGCCGATATATATAGCTGATATGGAGCCCGAAGAGGCCAAAAAGCTGTTGCGCGAAAGGATGCTCGAGCATGCAATCTAAAATCACATATCTGCTTATAGCTCTCTCTATGCTCGCTGCAATGGCCATATTCGCTTTTACAAATCCATCATATGAAAAAGCTATAGAAGCGAGGTGGCTCTACTTTATGGGCAACTACGACGAAGCTTATGAAGTAGCTAAAGAGGCTTACGAACTCGACAACTACAACCGTATGGCTTTTACCGTAATGAGGCAGACGGAGGTAGCCAAAAAGTATCTCGACTATATAAGAGAGGGGGAGAGATATCTTAAGTTGATAGAGGATGCGGCAAACCACCCCCCTCTTGGAGAGGCGGATAAGGTTAGAATAAAGCTGATGTGTGAAGTTATGATAGGAAAATATGAGAAGCTCTCGCCTACGAAACTGACCGACAAAGAGCTGGTAGAGAGAGCCAAGCAGATATATAAAAAGTTCAAAACTCTCTATTCGAGTCTCTACGATTGAGTCGGAAGAGGCATCTTGTTTTTAGAGGTGCCCTTAAGCAAAAATAGTTTAAGATAATAACCGTTACGGATTATCGCGGTTTTTCAATTTTTTCAAAGGTGAGATGTGGGCAAGCTTGGACGCTATTTCTGGCCTAAGACGGCTCTTGTTTTCTATATTTTCGAAGAGCGTATATTTGCTGCCTTCGGTTATATCGAGGGCGGTGAGTTTGATCTGCAGGAGAGGCGGGAGATAGAGCTATCTAAAAGCGGCGATCTTGTGAATTGGTTCGACGAAATTCGCCAGACATACCCGAAAACCTACCTTTGCGCTATGCTCGATACCCCAAACCAGGGTGCTGTATCGGGGTGTTCGAGAGCGGAGCTTGAAAAGTATGGGATTGATGTCTCATTGGTACATACTATCTGTGT
>JAKIUX010000012.1 GCA_021647345.1 Hydrogenimonas sp. | reverse complement strand
TATTTCGGCCACGAGATGGTTGCTTTCAAAGATACCGTCAAAAAGGGTGAAAATTTTAGCAGCGTAGCGATAGAGGAGGCTACGCTATACGCTGCCGAAGATGCCTGGATGAGCTACAGGCTCTACTTTAAGCTGACGGAGATTTTGAAACTTCAAAACGCCGAGCACCTGATCGATGAAGCAAAAGAGGTTGAGTATCCTTTCGTAAATCTTCTGATAGCTATGGAGAGGCACGGGATCGCTATAGATATAGAGCGATTTGAGTCGCTAAAAGAGGAGATAGGCGGACGCTTGGCGAAACTGACTCAAAAGATTTACGAGCTTGCGGGGAGGGAATTTAATATAAACTCGCCAAAACAGCTCGGCGAGATACTCTTCGTCACTCTCGCGCTACCAGGCGGAAAAAAGAATAGAAGCGGAGGATACGCAACGAACGAGAAGGTCCTTTTGTCGCTAAAAGGAAAACACCCAATTGTAGATGAGATTTTGGAGTACAGAGAGCTTCACAAACTGATGAGTACCTATATAGAGCCTCTTTTGAAGCTTGGTAAAAAAGATCCGCACCATCGCATATATACATCTTTTATACAAACAGGTACCGCTACGGGAAGGTTGAGCAGTAAAAACCCGAATCTGCAGAATATTCCCGTCAAAACGGAAGAGGGCAGGCGTATAAGAGAGGGGTTTGTGGCCGCAAAAGGGGCTCTTCTTGTCGGAATCGACTACTCTCAGATAGAGTTGAGGTTTCTTGCCCACTTCTCTAAAGACCCTGTGTTGACAAAAGCTTTCAAGGAGGGCAAAGATATACATATGGAGACGGCAGTGAAACTCTTCGGACCTGAAGAGGCAGCTAAAAAGAGAGATATAGCCAAAACTGTCAACTTCGGGCTTCTATACGGCATGGGCAGCAGAAAGCTGGCCCAGACTCTCGGTATCTCGACAAAAGAGGCGAAGGCGATAATAGAGAACTACTTCGCATCTTTTCCAACCGTAAAGGCATATCTTGAGTCAATTGAGGCGAAAGCGAAGGAGCAAGGCTTTGTGGAGACACTGCTTGGAAGAAGACGATATTTCGACTTCGAGCATGCCAATCCGATGCAGATGGCGGCATATCTTAGAGAGGCGGAGAATGCCGTTTTCCAAGGGAGTACCGCCGACCTGATAAAGATGGCTATGCTGAAAATATACCGTCTTATAAAAGAGGAGTCCTTAGAGGCCGCTATCGAGCTTCAGATACATGATGAGCTTATCTTCGAAATAGAGGAGTCGGCCGCCGAGGAGCTTTCCAAAAGGTTCGCCTCGGTTATGGAGAGTGTGGCGGAGCTTGCCGTGCCTTTGAAGACAAGCATCAACATTGGGCGCCGCTGGAGCGATCTAAAGTAGAGTTGAAGCTTACTCATTTTGCCTATTTTCGGAGTTATATGTAAATAGTGTGAGAGTTTTGCTAAAATATCGGCTACAAGGGCGCCAATGAATATGAAAAAGTTTTCCGAATATCTCCTTTCAATGCAGAGCGCGGTTGCGCTCATGCTTATTTTTGCTCTCTCTATAGCGGTTGCTACTTTTATAGAGAACGACTACGGTACCCAGACAGCGAAAGCGCTTGTTTACAACGCCAAATGGTTTGAGTTTCTCCTTCTTCTTCTTGCCGTGAACCTTGCGGCGAACATAGTCCGCTTCAGGATGTACAGAGCCGGCAAGCTGCCAGTATTTATATTTCATCTCTCTTTTCTTGTAATACTTGTAGGAGCTGCTATAACCAGATATTACGGATTTGAAGGCATAATGCACATTCGCGAGGGGGAAACGACCAACGAGATCGTAAGCGAGCAGGCCTTTGTTCAGCTCGAGGCCATAAAAGGGAAGAGGCATCTAAAATATGCAAGACCGGTACTCTTTTCAAAAATAGGGGACAACAGTTTCAAAGAGGATATCTCTTTTGGTGACGAAGATATAGTTCTGGAGGTTTTGAACTATATTCCAAACGCGCTCACAAAAGCTGTGGAAGATCCAAATGGCAAACCTATCATCTCTATGATGGTCTCGGTAGAGGGAGAGCCTCAAGCTCTCACGCTTGAAAAGGGGGAGAGCTTCGAAACACCCTCTTTTGTCATATCTTTTGAGAGCGACGAGATTTTCTTAAAGCCTGTAGTGGCTATACGGCTCGAAGATGGCAAGCTCTACGCTAAGCTCCCTTTTCAATTCTCGTATATGATGATGGATGATAGAATCGGCGGTCTTGTTGGACCTGGGGATAGCGAGATATATAGTCGGCGGCTCTATAGTGCCGAAGGTGTCTCTTTCGTGATAAAAGAGGCTTTCGAGCATGCCAAAAGGGCGGTGGTCTCCGCAGATAAAGAGCACACTCCAATGAGTCTGAAGGGGCTGCCCGACGGTGTGGAGTTGAAGATCTCATATAAAGATCTATCTAAAAGAGTCGTCGTCTACGGAAAAAAAGGTATTCCCGCCGAGCCTATCTGGATAACGATGGGTGATATGCGTGTAGGTGTAGGCTACGGCTCAAAAATTGTCCATACCCCTTTCTACCTGAAACTGGTCGACTTTCAGTTAGAGCGCTATCCCGGCTCGATGAGCCCATCCTCATACGCCAGCGAGGTTATTCTTATTGATACCAGAAAAAATCTCAGAATGCCTTATAGAATCTATATGAACCACGTACTTGACTACGACGGATACAGATTTTTTCAATCATCTTACGATACGGATGAGAAGGGAACGGTACTTTCGGTCAACAATGATCCCGGGACTCTGCCAACATATTTCGGATATTTTCTGCTTACTATAGGAATATTCGGCTCCATGCTAACCTACTCGAGCCGTTTTCAGACATTGATGAGAAGAGTGCGAGACCTACAGAAGCTTGCCAAAAAGTGTGCCTCGGCGCTCCTACTGTTTGCGGCTATTTTTGCCGGGCACGACCTCTACGCATCTGTAGAGACTACCGACCTTCCCAAAATCGACGAAGCGCACGCGCAGAAGTTTGGTGAACTTCTGGTACAGTCAAGAGACGGAAGGATAGAACCGGTCGATACTCTCGCAAGAGAGGTTCTTAGAAAAGTGAGCAGAAAAGAGTCTCTTTTCGGCATGAATGCCGACCAGCTCTTTCTGGGGATGATAGTGAGGCCGGAAGCTTGGCAGAAAGCTCCCGCTATCAAAATATCAAACAAAGGGATAAACGAGATAATAGGCATCTCTCCAGATAGAAAATATGCCTCTTTCGACGACTTTTTCACAGGCGGAAAAAATAGCATTTACAAGCTTGGCTCGCTTGTAGAGGAGATATCGAGAAAGCGTCCGGCCGAAAGGAGCACGCTCGATAAGGAGATTCTTAAAGTAGACGAACGGGTTAACGTTTTGTATCTCTCTTTCAGCGGCTCTCTTTTGAAGATATTTCCCGATCCGAAAGATAAAATGGGTAGATGGTATGCACCTATCGATGCTATAAAAGAGTTCGACCAGAAGAACGCCCAATTTATTCAGGCGGTTTTGGCGAGCTACTTCAGCAATATAGACGAAGCGCTCGAAGATGGAAACTGGAGCAGAGCCGATAAAGCTCTTGATGTTATAAAGAGTTATCAACGCTTTTACGGAGCAGCAATAATTCCTGACGAAAATAGGGTGAAAGCGGAGCTTTTCATGAATCGCTACAAACCTTTCGAGTCATTGGTACCGCTCTACTTCGGAGTTGGGTTTATACTACTTTTCCTTTCAATTTTTCATATTGTCAAACCCAAGTTCAACCTTAAATGGCCTGTACGAATATCGATGGCGCTGCTCATAGCAGGTTTTTTCGTCCATACAGCCGCTTTGGGTCTTAGGTGGTATATCTCCGGTCATGCTCCCTGGAGCAACGGGTATGAGTCTATGCTCTATATAGCTTGGGCCACGCTTCTTGCCGGTTTCATATTCTCCAAGCAGTCGCCTATAACAGTGGCGGCTACCGGTATATTGTCGGGACTCATACTCTTTGTAGCTCATCTGAACTGGCTCGATCCGGAAATTACCAATCTGGTGCCTGTTCTTAAGTCATATTGGCTCATGATACATGTCTCATTGATAACTGCAAGCTACGGTTTTTTGGGCCTTGGAGCACTGCTTGCCTTCATAACGCTGTGGCTTTATATAATAAAACATGGAGAAAAGAGAGCAGATATAGAGTACTCTATAAGAGAGCTTACACATATAAACGAGATGAGCCTCATCTTCGGTCTCGCTCTTTTGACCGTCGGAAACTTTATGGGTGGTGTATGGGCTAATGAGAGTTGGGGCAGGTATTGGGGGTGGGACCCCAAAGAGACCTGGGCTCTGGTTACGATACTGGTCTATGCGGCGGTGCTACATTTGAGATTCTACAAATCTTTCAAAGGCATTTTCGCTTTCAATGTCGCGTCGCTGCTGGCAATCTCTTCGGTCATCATGACATATTTCGGAGTGAACTACTACCTTAGCGGTATGCACTCCTACGCCAAAGGAGATGCCGTGCCTATACCGGCATTCGTCTACTATGTCGTTGCCGTTGTAGCTTTGACCATAGTACTCGCCTACAGAAAAAGGGAGCTTCTTCCGAAGAGGTGATCTACTTTTTGAACCACCCTTTGATCTTTTCGAAGGCCGATTCGAAGATGCTTTCGTGGGGCTTGCTCTCTATTCCGAAACTCTCCTGAAGTTCCTTTAAAAGCTCTCTTTGCTTCTCGTTAAGAGATTTAGGGTAGATTATCTTTATCTGGGCAATCAGGTTGCCTACCTGCCCGCTGTGGACATTCTTCACCCCTTCGTTTCTGAATATGAACTGCTCTCTCTCTTTTGCGCCTTGAGGGAGCTTCAGCTCCTTCTTGCCGCGAAGAGTAGGGATCTCTATACTCTCCCCGAGGATAGCTTGGGTGAAGAATACGGGAACTTCGAGATATATATCGTCTCCGTGGCGTATGAAGTGCTCATCCTCTTCTACATAGAAGGTTATGTATAGATCTCCTCTTCTTCCTCCGGAAACGTTACCGGCACCGGGAATTCTAAGCCTGTTTCCGTCGTCTACCCCTTCCGGTATATCTACCGTTATTATCTCTTCAACCTCTTCATAGCCTCTGCCGCCGCAATCTGGACACTTCTGCTCTATCGCCTCTCCGCTCCCGTTGCATCGAGGGCACGTCTGTGCGTATGTCATGAAGCCTTGACGCATATATACCTGCCCTTGGCCGTTGCAATATTCGCAAACTGAGACCTTCCCATCTTTCGCACCTGTGCCGCTACAGCTCTCACACGGCTTTTTGTAGCGGTACTTCAACTCCTTTTTCGCACCGAAAACCGCCTCTTTGAAACTTATCTCCATCTGAGCGGAGAGGTCAAGGTTATATTTGGCGCCGCCTCTTCTTCCTGAACGGCTTCCGGTAAAGCCACCGCCGAATACAGACTCGAAAATGGCGCTTAGGTCATCCATTATATCTTCGTAACTCTGCCCCTCGAAACCGTGGAAACCTTGGCCTTCGAGTCCCGCTTTTCCGTAACGGTCGTAGATGGATCGTTTGCTCTCGTCACTGAGAACTTGATAGGCTTCATTTACAAGTTTGAACTTCTCTTCCGCCTCTTTGTCGTCCGGGTTTCTGTCGGGATGGTACTTGAGCGCCATTTTTCTGTACGCTTTTTTTATCTCCTCTTGGCTGCATCCGCGTTCGATCTCCAAAATTTCATAATAGTCAAGTTCAGCCAAACGGAACTCCTTCTTTAATATATGGAAACTGCAATATCTTTGGGCGCGATTTTATCATATTTTCAGCCGAAACAGAAACTGCCTTATATCTGTTCATTATTTGTGTCTTCAAGACTAATTGAGAGAAATTTTCTCTACTTTTGAGTATAATGGCAGCAGCTATGAAAGAAAAGAAGATCAACAAAATAGAGAGGCTCAAGCTCTCTTTAAATCCTTACTACTACAAGGAGCGGCTCGATACTCTCAAGGTCGAATCTCTTGAAGAGTCGGACCGCTTCTACCTGAAAAACTTCGGTATTTATAACCATAAGTTGAGACCGCAAAAGTTTATTCTAAGAGTCAGAATTTCCGGCGGTAGACTCTCTTTTGCGGCATTTTCCGAACTTTTAAAGATGGCGCGCTATGCAGACTCCAGAGTTATAGTTACATCAAGAGCCCAGATAGAGCTTCATGACCTCGACTTAGAGACCGCTTTGAAATATATGAAGCAGGTTGAAGAGCTGGGGCTGACCTCATGGCAGACATACACCGATAATATTAGAAACATTGTTACCGATCCGCTTGACGGAATAGGGGAAGATTCGCTTATAGAGGTTTACGGAGCGATCAAAAAGATGGAGAGAATCTTTTTGAAGAGAGTGAATTATACAGGGATGCTGCCAAGAAAGTTCAATGTAGCCATAAACGGCTCTATATGCAGCAAGATTCCCTTTTTCGGGAACGATCTCTACTTTTTGCCGGCTGAAAAAGATGGAGAAATAGGCTTTAAAGCCTATGTAGGCGGAAAAAACGGCATCGTAGCGAAAGATCTTGATATATTTTGCTTTCTTGAGGATGTTCCGGACCTTTTTGAAGCGGTGGTTGAGAGCTATATGGAGTATGGTCTAAGAGCCAGCAGAACCAAGAGCAGGCTTTTTCATCTTATAGAAGATATCGGTTTGGCAAAATTCAGATCTCTTCTCTTGCGCAGATATGATAAAGAGCCGATTCAAGGAGGTGTGCCTCTTTTTGAAAGGTTTGATAGAAGAGGCAGCTCTTTCATACTCAAAGATGGCAAAAGGGCTATGCTCTACAGAAGCAGGTTCGGAGAGTTAGAGCAGAAGCAGGCTGAAGAGATTGTAGAAATTTGTGAAGAGTATGGAGTGGAAGAGCTTAGACTCGGATGCGACCAGAACATCTACATTCCGGGCCTTTTAGAAGATATAGAGCTGAAAAACTCTTTTTACGGCTACTCTGCGGTTACCGTCTGTGCAGGTTCGAAATATTGTGTATATTCACTCTTTGACACCAAAGAGGAGAGCGGCAAACTTCAGCTTGAAAGAGCCAAGAGGATGGGGGTAACCATAGGTTTCAGCGGCTGCTTGAAAGGGTGCGCGAGACACGCCTTAAGTGACATCGGTTTTGTCGGTATAAGAACCGGACTATACGGTGAAAAGGCTGAGAGAGGTGTTCGCCTCTATCTTGGAGCTGAATATACCAGAGGCAAGAGTGCCGGAAGGTTGATTTTGTATGCAGTTCCTCTGCGCTGTATAAATAGAATGATAGAGCTCATATTGTCGATTTTTCAAAAGAGCGGCTTCGAAAATTTCGAGGAGTTTTCGGCTCGGGTACTCAACCGTTACAGTAGCGAAGCTCTCGCCTTCTGGCTGCTTCTGAACTACTATAGGATGGAGATTTCAAAGAAAAGGGAGATTGTGCTTCCTGAGCAGAGTAGCCATAGCGACGAGAAGGGTTACTTCGCAAAGATTGTAAAAGAGGATTCTATAGATGAAGAGAGGGAGTTGGCAGCTCTGCTCGAAGCGGAAGAGGAGTTTCCTTTCAGAGAGGCTATAATCTATTTGGAAAAAGCCTCTTTTGCGGTAAGATAACGACTATGAAAATAAGAGTAGAGAGTTTCGAAAACCTAGTCAATGCACTCGAGTCGCTTCCTTCTATAGGTAGAAAGTCGGCCCAGCGTATGGCTTATCATATGGTTATGGAGGACCATTTCAGCGCATTGAAGATTGCGCACGCCATAGAGAGGGCCGTAGAGTCTTTGCAGCGCTGCGAAAGGTGCGGTGCTATGAGCGAAGATGAGCTCTGTCCCGTCTGCTCCGATGTTACAAGAGATCATGCAAAGCTCTGCATAGTGGAGCATGCTAAAGATATTTTGCAGATAGAGTCTATAGGGGAGTATGACGGAACCTACTTCGTTGTGGAGTCTGTGGAGCATCTTGACGGAGGAAAGCTTACGGAGCGGATAGAGGAGGGTGTAGAGGAGGTGATTTTTGCTTTTACCCCGAGTATAGCTACTGACGCTATGATTCTATTTATCGAAGAGAAGTTGAAAGATTACGATCTGATTTTTACGAAAATTGCTCAGGGAGTTCCTACGGGAGTCAACCTTGAGAATATAGATATGCTCTCTTTGTCGAGAGCCTTGCAGGAGAGGGTGAGGGTTTAATAGCTTTGTTCAGAGCTCCATGAAGGGGCGCATGGCGTTCTCTATCTCATCGAGAGAGAATTTACGGTCAGTGAAGTAGTCGAATGCGATAATCCCCTGTTGAAGGAGCATTTCCGAACCGTCAAAGTAAGGTAGCCCCATCTTTTTGGCCTCTTTTAAAAATGGTGTCTCTTTTGCGTATATGACATCTACCGCACACTTTGCCTTTTCAAGAGCCGCATCGAGAAGCTCTTTTGGCATAGGCAGACTCTCATCTTCCAATCCTGCCGATGTGGAGTTTATGACGACATCTATATCTCCCGAGGTGAAGTCGCTCCAGGTGTGAGAGACAAAACCCTCCTCTTTGAACCACTCCAGCCTTCCTAAAGAGCGGTTGACAACCTCTACCTGAACCCCCTTGCTCCTTAGGTATAAAGAGAGTGCTCTTGCCGTTCCTCCCGCCCCTATAATAAGAGCCGCTCTTGTCTCACCGAGTCTTTTCAAAGCTCTATAGAATCCGGGTGCATCGGTATTGTACCCGTAGAGCTTTCCATCTCTTTCAACTATTGTATTTACAGCTTTCACCTCTTGAGCGAAAGGTTCGACAACATCGCAGGCGAGCATTGCCGCCTCTTTATGAGGGACCGTTACATTAACCCCTTTTAGAGCGAGATCGAGAAAGGTTTGACGAAGTGTCTTGCCATCTTCAAGCAGCCATCTGTTGTAACAACCATCGATACCGAGATTTTTAAACGCAAGGTTATGCATTAAAGGAGATTTTGAGTGGTTGACCGGATTTCCGAAAATTGCAAAAACCCTCTTCATCTCGCTCATCTTATCACTCTATTCAAGGTTTGCCGCTCAGTGACCTGAGATCATCAAGCGTGCTTCTAAGGGCGGCAAGTTTGTTTTTAACCTCCAGATACTCGAGCTCAGGAATGCTGTCGGCAACAACTCCCGCGCCTGCTTGAAGAACTATCTCATCCGGTTTAATAAGGGCGGTTCTAATTGTTATGGAGCTGTCCATATTTCCGTCGAAACCGAAGTAGCCTACGCTTCCACTGTAAAATCCCCGTTTTATGCCTTCAAATTCGGCTATAAGCTCCATTGCGCGAATCTTCGGTGCACCGGTCATGGTTCCTGCGGTGAAGGTAGCAGCGAAGAGATCGAACATATCTTTTCCATCATCTATCTTAGCCTCTACGTCGCTGACCATATGCATAACGTGGGAGTAGCGCTCTACGCGCATAAGTGCGGTAACTTTAACGCTTCCAGCTTTGGCGACGCGTCCAACATCGTTTCTGCCCAGGTCCACGAGCATTATGTGCTCGGCGCACTCTTTGGGGTCGTTTAGCATCTCCTCTTCAAGCTCTTTGTCGCGATCGAGGTTTTTTCCTCTCTTTCTGGTTCCGGCTATCGGGCGAAGCAGAATATTTCCATCGGTCAAGCGCACCATTACTTCAGGCGAGCTGCCCGCTATTGAGAAATCTTCAAACTCAAGAAGAAAGAGGTAGGGCGAAGGGTTTTTCGAGCGAAGAATTCTGTAGAAGCTGAAAGCGTCCACTTTCGCCTTTTCGCAATATCTGTTGGACATCAATATCTGAAAGACATCTCCGCTTCTAATCATCTCTTTCGAGAGGTTGACCATATCGTGGAATCTCTTTTCGTCAAAGGCGAATTCGGCCCCTCCGCTTTCCGATATAGGGACCATATTTAGGTAGGAGTAGGGTGATTCGATCAACTCAATTAGAGAATCGAAACTTTCGGCAGTGCTCTTATCAGAGGCTATCAGGCTCAGTTCGCTTGTTTTATGGCTGAAAGCAAGTACCATTTTGGGTCTGACCATATCGAGGTCGGGGATGTTGTCTCTATCTTGCAGCGCATCCATGTAAGGCTTTAAAACAGGTTCGAAAACCTTCACCATATCGTAGCCGATATACCCTATGAAACCGTCGAGAAATCCAAGATTTGTCTCCAGGCGCATCTTTTTGTAGTACTCTCTATCTACCTTTGAATAGTACTCTTTAAGAAAGGAGAAGGGATCGCTCTCCATGGAGTGCCGATTTCCAAGTTCATCTATATAAGTCGTTCGGTTCTCTTTGTAGGTCAGACGCTCTTTCGCGCCTACGAAGATGAAACTGAAGTTTCCATCTTCATTTCCGCCAACGCTCTCGAAGAGCATCGTAATCTCATCTTTGAAATGGTCTCTGATCTTCGCGTATAGTGCAGGGGGTGCGAACTGGTCGAAGAGTATCTTTTTGACAAAAATCATATGGTCACTTCTTCCTGGTTATATAGGCGTTCTGATTTATTCTCTTTTTCACTTTTGCTAAATCTTTGGCTGCTTCGCTCTTGCTTGCGTATGGACCCACAAGAACCTTTTTATATGGTTTGCCGCTCTTTTCTCCTTCTACGATGATGTAGTTGAGACCCTCCCTCTTTATAGATTCGAGAAATTTCTTGTCGGGAGGATATCTGAAAAAAGCGCCTACTTGAATGTAGTAGCTCCCTTTAGCGGCAGCCGGTTTTTGGTTCTGCTGCACTTTTTTAACCGGCTTCGGCTCTATTTTCTCGACCTCTTTTACACTTTTTGAAGCGGCCGCTTTTTCAGTGGCTGGAGCAGGCTCGATTTTTTCAGCCTTTTCAGATTTTTTGCTCTCTTGCGGCGCACTCTTTTTCAGCTTCTCTATGACCTGATCTATCTTTTTTTCTGGGCGCTCCTTCTCCTCTTCTATCGGTACCTGTTCAAAAAGAGGTTCTTTGGAGAGTGTAGATGTTTCAGTAACAGGCTCAGGCGGCAGAATGACTGACGATGT
>JAKIUX010000269.1 GCA_021647345.1 Hydrogenimonas sp. | reverse complement strand
GGGAAGCGCTCAGAGTATACTCCAAAGAGGGTTACGACTCGATAAGGAAAGAGGATATTGACTACTTTCTTAAATGTTTCGGTATATTTGACAGACCGGCGACTCCAGGAAAGTTTATGATGCGCATACGAATCCCGAGAGGAAGGTTAAGCAGCGAACAGGCTGCAACTCTTGGCCGTATGGCAAAAGAGTACGGAAAAGACTATATAGACCTTACAACAAGGATGCAGGTGCAGCTTCGCCACCTTGAGATAGAGAATATACCGTATATTATAGAGGAGTTGGAGAGTGTAGGCATCACCAGTTGGCAGACGGGCGTGGACAACTTCAGAAACATTGTCAGCGACCCTCTAGACGGTTTGGCTTACGACTCTATAATAGAGACGGCTCCTATAGCTAAAAAGATTCAGGCGCTTTGGCTCAAAAGAGATGAGTGGATAGCCTCACTTCCGAGAAAATTCAACACATCCATAAGCGGTTCCATGACAAACCGATGCAACCTCTTCGCCCACGACTGCTGTTTCGCGTTGGCAGTCAAAGATGGAGAGTACGGCTTTAACGTATATCTTGGCGGCAAAGTCGGAGCTATCGCAGAATCAGCCGATATATTTTTAAGAGAAGATGATGTTATCCCTTTCTACGAAGCACTTATTAAAACATATAAAGAGTTCGGCTTCAGAGACAACCGAAACAAGAACCGTCTCCACTTCCTGATCAAAGAGGCGGGGATGGAGGCCCTAGTCGAGGCTGTCAACCAAAGAGCCGAAATGGAGTTTGAGAGCGCCGGCGAGACCATGGTAAAACAGCCTAGAACTGACGAGCGCGACGGCAGAATACGTCTAAAAGACGGCACGTTTGCTTTACATATGGTAGTTCCGTCGGGAATCTTCAGCGGCAGCGCCATGATTGAAGCGGCTGAACTTGCCTCAGAGTACGGCAGCAAAACTCTAAATATATCTACAACCCAAAACCTCTACATACTCGGAGTACCGAAAGAGAGAATCCCGGAGGCTTTAAACCAAAAACCTTATGACAAATATCACTGCATAAGCACACCATATTTTAACCAGATGGTTGCCTGCGCAGGTATAGACCTCTGCCCTTTCGGTGTCATACCCAACAAAAGCGATGCAATTAAGATGGCTGAATACCTTGGCGAAGAGGTTCCGCTGCCTGCCGACGCGTCAATCAGAATGCACTGGTCAGCTTGCGTCAAGGGTTGCGGTGTACATGAGTTGGGCGATATAGGCTTTGTCGGCTGTAAAGCAAAAGAAAAGGGCGAGACAGTATTTGGGGTCCATATTCAAATAGGAGGCAAATCATCTGCCGCTCAAGAGGAGGCCTATACGGTGCTAAAAGCGGTTCCGTTGACAAAAGCCAAACACTACGTTGCGGAGCTTGCTAAAGCCTACAGAGATCTTAGAAAACCAAGAGAATCCTTCGAGCGTTTCGAGAGCCGAGTTTTTAGAGCCTACTCCAAAGGAGCACTGGAGTTCATTTTGCGATGGAACGTGGAGATGGCAGCACCAAACAGCTTCGAACCGATAAGTTTTAACGCCTCATGGAGCCCCAATATAGAAACCAACGAGATCTTTATGATAGGTCTTGAAATATATAAAAAGGTAACCGGCCAAAAGGCTTACCAGGGAGTCCACAATTTCGACCCTATAGAGACGACTCCGGCTATTCATGTCTGTAAACTGAACGAGAAGATGCCCAAAGAGGCAGGAGATATTGTAATGAAAATGGTAGCGCCCTCTAAAAAGAGATATGAAGTATTCACAGAAATTTTGAAAGAGCTTTCAAATCTGCAAAAATAGGTGCAGTGTCACTTTTTCGTCACAACCTTCTCTTTTTTTGATTTATGTCAAACTATATTTCACCCTTTTGGCATATAATCGCAATATTACAACAAGGGGCCAAGAGGAGACTCTTAGCCCACAATAAAGGGGAAAATCATGGAACTTTTACCGCCAGATGCACAGAAGATAGATGTAGATGGAGCGACTGTCGATTTCTATAGATACGAAAAAGATGGAGTAACCTACTACCAGTTCGATACATCAAGATGCGGCCCACCGGAGCCAATGGTTAACGCTATGAGCGGGCTCAAACTGATAGACTCTCCAAACAAAAAGCTTGTCATGATAAACCACAAAAAACCGATGGGGCTCTTAGATAAAATAGGAG
>JAKIUX010000268.1 GCA_021647345.1 Hydrogenimonas sp. | reverse complement strand
TTCCAAGCTTTTTGCTAAGTTCAGTGTCGGGAAATTTGTTCTGATATATATGTATTATGAACTTTACGTAGTCATCTATTGTCAATATCTCTGAGCGGTCGAATATCTTATGTTCGCTCATAAGCTCCAAGGTCTGCATCTCGTCTTCGTCGAAGCTTTCGGTCGTGGAGCTGATGATCTCCCAATCTTTCACTATCGAGAGAAACAGCTTCTTTTCGCTCTTTTTCAGAGTCTGGAACTCAGGCATATATATGAGAAATCCCGGTTCGCACGCTTCAAGTTTAGCTAGCCATGAGGAGTCGCTAAGAGGTATATACTTCATAGGCCTCTTCACTCTCTTTGCATATGCGAAGACGAAAGCGTCTGCCTGCTTCTGATAGTTGGTCTTTATCATTAGCGGGAGTGTACACTTCACCTCTTCGGGCAGACGCACATTCTTCATCTGGTGCGCCATATACTCTTCGTAGAGGTCCCTCTCCTGCTTGAGTCTCTTGTACTCATGGTAGTGGTTTATTTTGCGAATGAGCTCCTCTATCATAAACGGTTTTTGAATGTAGTCCAGAGCCCCGTATTTCAAAGGGTCAGTTACCGTATCGTTGCTTATGTAGGAGACCATTAAAAGTATTATCTCATCTTTGAATCTTTTTATAACGGGGTAGAAATCCTGCCCCGAAAGGTTTGTGGAGAGAAGTATGACATCGTAGCACCCTTTCTGCGCAAGAGCGTCGTTTACGGTCGCGAATATATCGCACTCATGTCCGTAGTCTAGCAGTTTTCCCGATATGCTTTGGGCCAGGTAGATCTCATCTTCAACGATCAAAATTCTCATTCTTCAGTCCAGTCATAAAATTTTAAGGTAGCGGCTGCCGATACAGCAACACCCTCTTCTCGACCCACGAAACCGAGTCTTTCGGTCGTAGTAGCTTTGACATTGACCATATAAGGCGCAATTTCGAGCAGAGATGCCAACCGCCTCGACATACTCTCTTTATAGAAGGAGAGCTTAGGCTTTTGTGCCATTATAGTTATGTCGACTTGAACAATCTCATAACCGACCCCTCTAATCTTTTCGACTACGCTTTTTAAAAGCTCAGCAGAGTCGGCGCCGGCAAAACGGATGTCGTTGTCGGGAAAGTGTTCGCCTATATCTCCCATGCCGGCCGCTCCAAGAAGCGCGTCTATAAGCGCGTGAATGGCGACATCTCCGTCAGAGTGGGCTTTGAAACCGTACTCAACATCGATCTGTACTCCGCAAAGAAACATCTTTTTTTTCTCTTCGAAGGCGTGAACGTCGAATCCGTCTCCTACAAAACTCAAAGATCTGTCCGGACCGCTGCCATTCAGGCAGGGGAGTCTTTTTATGTCATCAAAGTGCGTGATTTTGTGCAAAGAGGGGTCACCTTCTGTAAAAACTACCTCTCCGCCGCTGTGGAAAATGGCGCTGCTCTCGTCGGTAAAGCTTTTCGAGCTTTCGTCGAGGGCTTTTCTCAAGGAATCGGTGCGGCTAAGCTGCGGGGTCTGTATCTGCAAAAGTTTCTCTCTATCTATAGGCTTTCCGTTGTAGTAGACCGTATCGTTGGCTCTCACGGCCGGCACGGCGCAGTCGGCACTCCCGATGGCATCGATCAATCTTAGGCATACACTTTTTGTAACACAGGCTCTTGCCACGTCGCTGACAAGCACCATCGGGGTTTCAACCTCTTGAAGCGCGTTTAGAAGCGACTCTTGGCGAGAGGCTCCGCCCTTGGTGAAGGTGAAGTCGCCGAAGCGCTTCATATATCCGATCTCGTCGGGTCTGGAGGCTACTACTATCTTTTCAAAGAGCCCCATCTCTTCAAATCTTTGGGCAACTTTCAGCCATAACGGATCTCTACCTACTCTTAGCCACTGCTTTTTTACTCCTGTGCCGAAACGGGTAGCATTTCCGGCAGCCAGAAGAATTAGCGTTAAATCAGACAATTTTACTCCTAAAGGCTCCGAAGTGTTACGAAAGTATACACAAGAAAAGCTTGCTTTTATCTTTTTTGTGATAATTTTTGGCTTGTCACTAAAGGGCATCTCTGAAAAAGGCAGACTTTTCGGATTTGTCTATCAGGAAGGATATATAATGAGAAGAGAGTGGACAAATAAACGCAAAAACGACAGCGTAAGAACACAGATGTATTATGCCAAGCAGGGAATCGTTACCGAAGAGATGGAGTATGTGGCCAAAGGGGAAAAGCTCGACCCGGGGAC
>JAKIUX010000267.1 GCA_021647345.1 Hydrogenimonas sp. | reverse complement strand
AAGAGATCGGCGATTTTTCGGATATTTGCAAGGACAAATACAGAGAGTATCATCGAAAGAACAACAGCGGAAAGAAGTATCTGCACCGATCTTGGATCAAGAAGATTGCTCGAAGAGGCGAGTGCGAAAACCGCCAGAGAGAACTCTCCAACCTGCGATAGAGCCAACGCCGTCTTTATGGCAACCCTGAAGCGGGTAAAGAAACGCAGAAAGAGAAGTATGACAAAAAACTTTATGACCATTATCGCAAACGTGACCGCTGCAATCCAGCCAAGATTTTTAGAAACCACGCTCAAGTCTATCTGCATACCTACCGTAACGAAGAAGAGCCCAAGAAGCAGATCTCTAAATGGTATGAGCTCCGCCTCAATTTGATACTTATATTTGGTTTCAGCAAGCATCATACCGGCAAGAAAAGCTCCAAGAGAGTATGTGAAGCCGAAAAGGTGGGCAAGCTCCGCGGAACCTATAACCAAAAAGAGCACGGTACCCATGAAAATTTCAGCGGAATCGGCCTTTATCACCCATCCAAGAAGCCACTCGAAAACATATTTGCCCAGAAGGTAGATTATGACGCCCACTATAACGGCGTCTATGGCTATAACCTGAAGCATTCCGACTATATCGCTGCTTTGCGACGAGAAGATTGTTATCATTAGAAGTATCGGAATAACCGCCATATCCTGGAATATCAGAATTCCGACAGACTTTCTGCCGTAAGGGGCCTGTATATGCCCTGTTTCGTTTAAAGTTTTAAGCACTATGGCGGTAGAGGAGAGTGCGAGAGCGAAACCGGTTATGATGGCGCCCTCCGTCGTCATGCCGTACCAGTAGGCGGCAAGACCGAATATAAGTGCGCTCAAAAGCATTTGCATAGAGCCGAAAAGCAGAACCTCTCTGCGCATCGCCACAAGCTGCCTGAAAGAGAACTCCAGCCCTATTGTGAACATCAAAAAGACTATACCGAACTCGGCTATTTCGTTCAGCTCCTTTATATTTCCTTTGTGAAAGCCGAAAATTGCCGAGATAGCCACACCGGTCGCTATATAGCCTATGATCGTAGGTATGCCCACTCTTTTTAGCACGGAGTTTATGGCCACAGATATGAACATAGCGGCAAGGATTACGCTCAGATAAGTCATCTGCACCCTTTTTTAGTAAGATTATATCAGATTAGATTCTTTAAAAATAGTTTTACGGCGCCGCCAAAATGCTCTTAGAAGTGGCCCAATCTATCGGCAAGAGAAAATATCACCCCGCAAACGAGCGGGCCAAAGAAGAGAAGCCTAAAGAGCTTTGGGGGTCTCTTTACCCCTCCTTTAATGATTTTACCCACTTTTGCATCGCCTCGTTCGCTTGAGGGTTCGGCGCCTCCATAAACGCAATAACAAATCTATCGCCCATATCGCACACCCCTATAGAGCGGGGGCGCACAGCCATAACCTCCGGCGTCGGCAACTCTTTGCCGAAACAGAAGATTATATTTTTAGCCTCTTTGATGCCTTCGGCAATCTCGCCCTCAGCCAAAGAGGATGTATGCGCATAGTGGTCAAAAACCCCTATAAAAACCGCTATCGGGTGCTCTTCAACACACCCTTTAAGATAGTCGATTATCTCATCGACAGTAGCTAGTTCCGATTCGCTCTTTGAAAGCTCCATCTCGTAAATCGGATACTTATCTTTGAAAATTTTCTTTCTCACTTTTTACTCCTGACATAGGCACTAAGGCTTGTAATTTAGTCGTTTGTTTATGGTTAGTCAAAAAGCGGGAGGAAGCGAAGCTTAATCCTCCGTTTAACACTTAACATCTACTATTCGGAATCGATAGCCTAAAGCCCCGGAATCCTAGGGATCTTACCGAGCTTTGAGTTTTTGCAGTACCAGCCCCACCCCTTTTTAAGCCAATGGCCGAATATAGGCATTGGGATCATCTTGCCGCCTCTGTTGTCTCTATACACAAAGGCTGCTCCGTCTCCGCTATCCATTACACAAAGGATATTCAGATGCTCGAGATACCCTTTGCGCTCTTCGCTCCCCTTGGCGATCGCATCTATGTTGAATGCCACATTTCTTGCCATCACCTCCGCTATATGCCCCTGCTTGGCGCGCCAGTCGGGACCGTCTATGGCGGCACTGTCGCCTATGGCAAAGACATTGTATCGCTCAGGTGTCTCATCGTAATCGTGCACGACTTCGCAGTAGGCGTTTATCTTGATAAGCCCAGCATCGTTGAGCGGAAGATCG
>JAKIUX010000266.1 GCA_021647345.1 Hydrogenimonas sp. | reverse complement strand
GAAGAGGCGAAAGAGAAGGGCGAAGAGGTTATAAAAAGCATAAAGGAGCAGCAACAGAAGCACCCGGCAGCCACTCTGCTGGCAGCTGCGGGCATAGGCTTTTTGCTTGGAAAACTCTTTAGCGGTAAGAGCTGATGGCCAAAGTTACAGTTTCTGACTTTATCATAGCTCTCTTGGATCTTCTCGAAGCGGAGAGCCGTGCTCTGCAGGAGTCGGCGGAGCTCTTTATGGAGCGTCAGCGCGAAAGTTTCAAAGAGACGCTCTTCAAAGGCGGCTGGATGGTGGGCTTCATAGCGGCTGCGATAGTTTCGCTGCTTGGAGCCGTAGGCTTTTTGAGTTGGGGGCTCTACCGTCTCTTCGCCATCTACATTTCGCAGAGCGCTGCCCCTTTCGCAGTCGGTATGCTTCTTCTGCTCTTCGCCTTCTTATTTGCCGTTTTGGCATCGAAACAAAGGGGCTGAGATGGAGAGCGGCAAAGAGGCTGTTACACAGGTAAAAGCCCGCTTCGAAGCACTGTCGAAAGGTGAGTACTACCCAAAAAAAGTTACTCCCGCACAGGCTAAAGAGAGGCTTAGAGAGACAGACCCCGGGCTAGATATTTCACCGCTTCTAAAGGCGGAAGACGGGGAGTCTTTGAAAAGAGGGGCCGTCTCTTTGGCGGCCCAGTCGGCAGATTTGAAGATGCTCTCTTACTTCTCTCCGATTGCTATAGATGTGCTTGAGAAAGTTTTAGCCCTTTTGAACAAAAAGGTGTAGGTTAGCGGACTATCTCTCCGCCGTAAGAGACTATACCTCTCATCAGATTTCCTACATGTTTGAAGCCTTGGGCCTTCATAACATGCTGAATCTGGTAGCTGCGACTTCCTGTGTGGCAGTAGAGTATTAGAGTATCATCTTTTCTGTTCTGTATCTTTCCGAACCAGTCGTAGAACTGCGATGTTGGCCACAACTCGTCAACTCCTTTTATGTGGCCCATCTGATACTCCATCGGCTCCCTAACATCAATGAGATCAAACTTGACCATGCCCAGATCGCGTGCTTCTAAAAGAGCTTCGAGCTCTTCTGCATCAAGCTGCTCTTTTGTGACAAGAAGCTCCGCCTCCTCTTTTGTCAGGCCTCTTGAGTGAAGGTGTACCGCCTCCTCCAAAGACTCCTCTATAGCATGCTTTTGCGCATACTCGGGTGTGCAGAAGATGCCGCAGTGGCAGTACCCCTGCTCCGGTATCTCCTTTTCAAGTGCCGGTTTACAGGGGCAGATGCGGTTATCGGCCGCTTTACGCTCTTCCGGGGTCTCTCCTATGACCATGAAGCAGGGGCAGTAGCGCTTGCCGTAGATAAGCCTGTTTCTCGCAAGCCCCATGGCGACCCCTTCATTCACTTCGCTGTCGGGGTTCTGTACGAAACCGAACTGTTTGTTTACCTTCTCTACAAATTTCCATGTTTTCTCAAGTTCCGCTTGAAATTCGGGAGAGTTTATATCTATCTGCTCCATTGCGCTGCTCCAAATATTTATCTTTTGACGAAGTATATCGGCAAATTTAAGCGTAGATTATAGGCAAAGAAAGCAGAGATTATTTTTAAATGAAGATGTTAGCGATTTTTTCAAAATTTTCAGATAGATATCGCCTTAAGAGAGAGCCGTTACCAACATTTCAAAAGAATTTAGATAAAATCGGAACAATTTTACGACAAGGTTCGACACACTATGGATATTAGACAGGCTTTCTTGGACTACTTTGCCTCCAAAGGGCACAAGATATACGAGAGTTCTCCTCTCGTTCCAGACGATCCCTCGCTTCTTTTTACGAATGCGGGAATGGTACCTTTTAAAAGCGTTTTCACCGGCGAGGTTCCTGCGCCGAATCCTCCAAGGGCAGCGAGCTGCCAAACCTGCATAAGGGCAGGGGGGAAGCATAACGACCTGGAGAATGTGGGGCACACCGCGCGCCACCACACCTTTTTCGAGATGCTTGGCAACTTCAGCTTCGGAGACTATTTCAAAGAGGATGCCGTAGCCTACGCCTGGGAATTCGTTACCAAGGTGCTCGAGCTTCCGGAAGAGAGATTATGGGTTACGGTTCACGAGAGTGACGATGAAGCTGAAGAGATATGGGCGAAGCATATAAGCCGAGATAGAATTCTTCGCATGGGCGACAAAGACAACTTCTGGCAGATAAACAACACAGGCCCATGCGGTCCATGCAGCGAGATATTCTACGATCAGGGCGAAGAGCTCTTTAACGGTCCGGAGGATTA
>JAKIUX010000265.1 GCA_021647345.1 Hydrogenimonas sp. | reverse complement strand
CTGCATCTGCTTTTGCGCTGCTTTATCGTTTTTGTCAAGTTCGAGGAGATCTTTAAGAAGTGCTGCTTTCTTATTGAGAAGCTCTATGAATCTCTTTAAAGAGTCTATCTCGTACTCAAACCTTCCAAGCTGTTCATCTAGCTGTTTTATATAGGAGAAGGCGCTAATTATCGCGACAGGATTTGTTACTGCGGGGACCTCTTTTATCTCTTTGGGGCTTATCAGAGTTTTGAATGGGTTGGAGCGATAATCTTTCAATAGATCCAGTTGCTCCTGAAGTTTCAGCTTTTCCGCTTCAAGATCGCGAATAGCAGTTCTATAACGGCTCGGTCCTTTACGTTTATAGGTTTTTATCTTGCGTTCTATCCTCTTTATCTTCTCTTCCATATCGATATAGGCAAGATGGTTGGTGTATATCTTTTGCCATACACTCTCCTGATTTAGCTTTGCATCAATCTGACTAAGGTCGTTTTTTAGTTGGGCTATCTGCTCTTCTGTTTGCTTCCGCGTAATATTCTCGTCGGCAATCTCCTCGCCGCTGTTGTTTACATCCGACTGGGCAAAAGAGAGTGTAACCGTACATAGAAGAAGCCAAAAGAGCTTTTTAAGACTCAAGCTTTACCGCCTTTTTCATACTCTTTCAGAATCTTCAAGACCAAACCCCTATCGGGACTGTCGACCATAAGGTGCTCCCCTAAAGCTTTGGGGACGATAAATGTTATCTTATTGTCTTGACTCTTCTTGTCAAGGAAAAATGAGTCATAGAATCTTTCTGCAGACTCAATTTTGTAATCTGTAGGAAGATTGTACCTCTTCAAAACTCTCTTTACCCGTTCGGCATCATTTTCGTCAAAAATGTCCAAAGCCACCGCGAGTCTATTGGCCATAACCATGCCTATCGCTACAGCCTCCCCGTGCAGATAGCTTCCGTAGCCGCTAAAGTTTTCGATCACATGTGCGAAAGTGTGGCCGTAGTTGAGTACAGCCCGCACACCCTTCTCTTTCTCATCCTCTCTCACAACTTTGGCCTTCAACTCCACACTTCGGGC
This sequence comes from Hydrogenimonas sp., assembly GCA_021647345.1. Taxonomy (GTDB): domain Bacteria; phylum Campylobacterota; class Campylobacteria; order Campylobacterales; family Hydrogenimonadaceae; genus Hydrogenimonas. Next base: position 1,215 of record JAKIUX010000265.1, on the reverse strand, counting down.
TATAGCCTCTTTAAGAATCTGCTCGTCGTGCAGATCATTCTCTTCGAGCCACTCAAAAAACTCTCTGTCGAACATTACAGCCATCTTCACTATCTCGGCCACACCTGCAGAGAACTCTCTTTCCGGGAGGCTTTTTAGCCAGGCGGTGTCTATATATACCGCTTTAGGCTGGTGAAAGGCTCCGATTAGGTTCTTTCCGTATCTGTTGTTTATACCTGTTTTTCCGCCGACACTGGCATCGACTTGGGCAAGAAGCGTAGTAGGTATCTGGATAAAATCTATACCTCTTTGAAATATTGATGCAACAAAGCCGGTCATATCTCCTATCACACCGCCTCCGAAAGCTATCAGCGTAGAGTTTCTATCAAGCCTGTGGTCAAAGAGCCTATCGAGCATGAATTCGATATTTTGCATATTTTTGTACTCTTCGCCGTCTGGCAGCGTCACAATGTAGAGCTCCTTTGCCGCTATATTTTCAAGAAGCTTTCGAAGGTGAAGCCCGGCAACTTTCGGATTTGTGATAATCGCGGCCTTTCCCGGAAGATCGATCTTAGGCATATTGCCAATGGTTATAGTGTAATCTCTGTTGATCTGTCGGGGCAGAGTGATGGAAATTTCCATGTTTTCAAAACCTGTGCAAAAATTTCTTATATTTTACTTAATCACTACTTTGAAACTGCTTATGGGCTGCTTTTGCGGAGAAACCAAACTCATGATTCATAACTCTCTATTACTCTATATCCACAGGAACAAACAGTTGAGGATTATTTGAAAGTTTGAAGTAGAGCTTTTCGGCATCGGCACTGAAATATGAGAAAAACCTGCTCTGCAAAATCTTCTCTGTAAAGGGCAGTACCTGCAGATACTCCTTCTCTGCTGTCAACTCTCTTATAGGGTTTCTCTTCTCCCGTCTGATTTCAAGATTTTTAGAAAATATGTGAGAGAGGTTTTCGTAGTGATTGAGTATAAAGCTCTTCTTCTCAAACTCGCCGTCAGGGTCGTAATCAAGAAGCTCTATATTTAGGTCAAGCTGCGACGCTACATCAAAAACGGTTGCAGATATAAACTCCATACTTCTCTCTTCCGAGAGTACCACAACCACCTTCTTAAGAGAGCTCATAGAAAAGTCGCTAATCTGAAGAACAGGTTTTCTCAACGAGTAGAAGATCTCTCTGAACTCTCTCTCGCTAAAAAGATCTCTGCCGCAGATGAGTA
>JAKIUX010000264.1 GCA_021647345.1 Hydrogenimonas sp. | reverse complement strand
GCGGTGCGAAACTTCGCCATACATCTTGCTGCAACATCTACAGTTCCCATAGATGTCTCTCCTTACGGCATCACATCGGCGCAATACTCTCGCAGAATAGAGCTTACAAGCGCTCTTGTGAACAGATGGCTTTCTAAGACCGAAAGGTCCCTGTTGGCAAATGTAGGTCTTGCGGCATTCCTTTCAGATATCGGCGAAGTTGTCATAAGCCACTATCTAAAAAAGAGAGGAGAGGAAGATGAGTTTTTGCAACTTATCAACAAAAGCGGTATCGAGAGTGCCGAAAGGCAGATATGCGAAAGCAGAAGCTATGATGTGGCCGCCACACTCTTTCACAAATGGCACTTCTCTGCCGACCTTGTCCACCTTGTAAGATTTTCCGAGTCTCCCGAAGATGCGGCAGACGAAGAGACAAGAAGAGGAGCGCGGTATCTGCATGTGGCCAAAACTGTTGTATCAAAAAAAGGTGAAATAGGCGACAAAAACATAGAAGCCGCCTATGTCCTGGTAGAGGAGTACGAAATGGCTGAAGAGCCTTTCGAAGAGTCCCTGAACGCCATTTTGAACATTTAGCCATGAAACGCTTCAAAATTCCCTGCATCATATTCGCAGGAGGAAAGAGTTCGCGAATGGGCAAAGACAAGGCGCTTCTGCCTTTTTGCGGCTTTTCTACACTGGCGGAGTTTCAATACCGCCGCTTAAAGCCGCACTTTAGCGCCACATACCTAAGCGCAAAGAGAGAGAAGTTTCCCTTTCAGGCTCCGGTAATTCTCGACGATTTGAGAGAAGATATCTTCACCCCGGTAGCGGGGCTTCTTAAAATCTTCGATGAGCTGAAAGATGATAAACTCTTCATACTCAGCGTAGATACTCCCTTTGTAGGAGTAGAAGAGATAAGAAGAATTGTTCAGAGGGCTTTGGATGAGAAGTTCGACGCTGTAGTGGCTAAAAGCCCTGGAGGCATCCACCCTATGTGCGGGGTCTACAGCCGCTCCATCACTCCATTTCTGAAAGAGGCTTTAGAGAGAGAAAGCTACCGTCTTACAGATATTCTTGATGCTGCAAACTGCGGCTTTGTTGAGTTTGCTTTCGATGACCCGTTTTTCAATATAAACCGTCCCGCGGAGTACGAATCAGCGCTTAAGAAGCTTTCCTAACTGCATTCTTATGAAGTAGATGAACTTGTTTAGCAGCGAAGTTTTATACTTGTCTTTGTGGTAGATAAGAAGGAAGTGGCGCTCGAACTTCATCTTCTTTATCTTAACCTCGAAGAGCTCTCCTCTCTCTAGCTCTTTCATTACACTGACTCTCGGTAGACAGCTGAAACAGCTTTTGCTCTGAATAAGCATATTTTTGATCGACTCCGGGTGGCTCAGTTCCAAAAATAGATTCACTTGAGAAGCAAGGTCGCCAAGATGGGTCAAAAATACCTCTCTTGTACCGGATCCCTCCTCTCTCAATATCCATTTATATTCTAAAAGATTATCTATATAATACTCCTTCTTTTTAACAAGATTTTTATCACCAGTAACGATAACAAGTTCATCAACTCCTACAGGCGATGTAACTACGTTGAAGTTTTGAATTTCGCCCTCAATATATCCCAAATCTACACTTCCCTCTTCTACCATTTTAACAATTTCATCGGTATTGCCTATTTTCATTGATATTTTTACATCCGGATACTTATCCATATATTCGCAAATAATATGGGGCATAATATAGTCTGCTATAGTAGTACTTGCTCCTACTGTAAGTTCCCCCTTATTTTCCTGAGACATAAATTCTTCTTCTATATCTCGAAGTTTTTTTACTAAAGGCTCTATAGCATGCATAAAAGCACGTCCTTTTTCATTTAAAACAAGTTTTTTCTGCATTTGATTTTGAAACAGAAGAAATACCTAATATCATTAATTTAGAACGTTTTAAAGCTTGTCAAGATAAAACCATTAATAAGCAAGCACCACATTTAATTATAACGAGAAATTTAGAAGCTATTTATGGCATAAGCACGGCTATCAAAGCAGTCGCTATAATAAAAAACAATATCCCGGATTTTAAACTCAGTATCGCGGGTAGTGGCCCCCAAAAAAATGAATTACTAACATTAGTACAAAGCTTGAATTTAGAAAATAATATCCATTTCACAGGAAAATTAACAGCTGTTGAAATCGCCGGTTTATATCAACAAGCTGATATTATGTTAAACCCTACAACCGTTGATAATATGCCGAATTCAGTTCTTGAAGCCATGGCAAGTGGTGTTG
>JAKIUX010000263.1 GCA_021647345.1 Hydrogenimonas sp. | reverse complement strand
GTTTTGGGAGGTACGCATTCGGTATCTATCAACGGCGAGAGTTTTGATATCCGAATTCCCGCCGGTGTCAAGAGCGGCGAAACACTGCGAATAAGAGGAAAAGGAAAAGCCTACAACGGACAAAGGGGCGATCTGCTTCTAAAGATCGAGGTTGCTTCCAGCCCTGAGTATGAGAGAAGAGGAGACGATCTATACAAAACTATAGATATTCCCCTTAAAACCGCAATGTTTGGCGGAAAGATCAAGGTACAGACCCTTGAAAAAGAGATAACTCTCAAGGTTCCGAAAAATACGAAAAACGGTCAGAAGTTTCGAGTAAAAGGGTTGGGTGCAATGAATAGGAAGAGCAAGATAAAAGGTGATCTGTATTTAATAGCCAATATAGTTTTGCCAAAGGTTGAAGAGTTGGATCTAGAACTTGCTAAAATGATGCAGGAGAAGCTTCCAGGAGGAGAAGATGCATAGTTACGATGAACCGGTATATCTTATAAGCGTAGTTGCGAAGGTTTTAAATATACATCCTCAGACATTAAGACAGTATGAGCGGGAAGGTCTGATAGAGCCCTCTCGAACGCAAGGAAGAATGCGTCTTTACTCGCAGAGGGATATAGATAGAATAAAGTTAATACTTAGGCTGACACGAGAACTTGGAGTTAACCTTGCGGGGGTCGACATCATTATGCAGCTCAAAGAGAAGATAGATGCAATGCAGGAAGAGATCGACTCTTTGAGAGAGGAGCTCAAAAGAGCCAACAGCGCCAGTACAATCCCAAGCCATAGAGCAGTAGTTACAAAAAACAATTACGAGATTATAATCTTTGAAGAGGAGTAGGGGGCACTCTACTCTTTGAGTCTTTCGATCTTGGCTCCCAGCGTTTTCAGTTTCTCGTGTAGAGCTTCGTAGCCTCTGTCAAGATGGTAGATTCGGTGCACATTAGTAACGCCGCTCGCAGCAAGAGCGGCAAGCACGAGAGCGCTGCTCGCTCTAAGATCTGTCGCCATCACATCGGCACCAAGTAGCTGAATAGGGCCGTTTAGAGTGGCAGTGTGGCCTTTTAGATGAATACTCGCTCCGAGTCTTTGAAGTTCGCTTACGTGCATGAATCTGTTTTCGAAGAGCCTCTCTTCTATGATGCTTACCCCCTCTGCTTGGGTTGCCAGCGCCATGAATTGGGCCTGCATATCTGTAGGAAATCCCGGATACTCCGTTGTTGAGAGCTCGAAAGCTTTGAGTCTTGCGGCCGGGTAGAGCGTCATCGATTCGCCTTCGCTCTCTATGCGGCATCCCGCTTCGTGCAGCTTCGCAGTTACTGCGTCAAGGTGGTCGCTTCTAACACTATTTAGAGTTACAGTTCCGTAAGTTATAGCCGCGGCGCATAGGTAGGTTCCCGCCTCTATCCTGTCAGGGATTATCTTGATCGGCTTTAGTTTGAGCGCCTCTCGATCTGTTCCAATGATTGTCAACTCATCTCCGCCTATTCCATCTATTTCGACTCCGGCTTCGGCCAGCACTTCGCAAAGCTGTACCACTTCAGGCTCTTTGGCTACATTGATTAGCTCGGTTTTTCCCTTGGCAAGGGCGGCCGCCATAATGATATTTTCACTTCCGGTCACCGTTATCTTGTCGAAGATAATTCTCGCTCCCCTAAGGCCCTCCGGTGCCGTTGCTACGACGTAACCATTTTTTATCTCTATAGAGGCACCCATCTGCTCCAAAGCCTTCAGGTGGAGGTCTATCGGTCTTTGGCCGATGGCGCACCCGCCGGGGAGACTCACTTCGCAGCGGCCGAACCTCGCAAGAAGTGGTCCTAGAACAAGTATGGAGGCTCTCATAGTCTTCACTATATCGTATGTTGCTACGGTGTTTGTTATCTCTTCGTTGTCTATGGTTAGAGTGTGATCTTCAAGAAGGTATCTGCTGCCAAGTTTTTCGAAAAGTCTTAAAAGAGTACGTATATCTGCAACTTCGGGAACATTCTCAATAGAGCAGGGCTCATCACTTAAAAGTGTAGCGGCAACTATGGGCAGTGCGGCGTTTTTGGCTCCAGATACCCTTATCTCTCCTTGAAGTCTGCAGGGGCCTGTGATAGATAGGTAGTCCATTTAACAACTCTCTTTATATTTTATGTAATCTCTCAATATCTTTTCATGGTCAAAAACGAGCTCATCCCACGGAATTTCGCTCAGATGAAAGAGTTTTGCCCTCTTTGCGTCGTCTCCGGCTTTCGGTTTACCGATGGCTCGACTTATGAATACGATTGAGACGGTATGAAATCTT
>JAKIUX010000262.1 GCA_021647345.1 Hydrogenimonas sp. | reverse complement strand
AGCGATATAAGCCGTGCCGAACATGATGGAATTCTCTTTAGAAGCCATATAGACGGCTAAAAACACTACTTCACTCCATCAAAAGTTCTCTATATACAGTATAGTCTCGGCAGCGATATCATGATGATACTCGACGACCTTGTAGCTTTGCCGGCAACCAAAGAGCGCCTCTATCTCTCTGTAGACAGAACGACAAGATGGGCAAAAGAGTCGATAACATACCATAGGTTCAAGCAAGAGATTGGTGTCGGAGTCGAGCAGAATATCTTTGCTATCATACAAGGAGGGACCGACAAAGAGTTTAGAAAAATATCGGCAGAGTCTCTTTGTGAAATGGATTTCGACGGTTTTGCCATCGGAGGGTTGAGCGTAGGTGAAGAGAACTCTTTGATGTACGATACAGTCGAGTTCACAACACCATTTATGCCTACCGACAAACCTCGCTACCTAATGGGGGTCGGAACTCCGGAAGATCTTGTGGAGAATATAGAACGCGGAGTCGATATGTTCGACTGCGTAATGCCTACAAGAAACGCAAGAAACGGCACACTCTTTACAAGCTTCGGCAAAGTGAATATAAAAGCGGCCAGATATAAAAAAGATCCCGACCCGATAGATGAAAATTGCGACTGCTACACATGCCGCCGCTACAGCAGAGGCTATCTTTGCCATCTATATAGAGCTAAGGAGCTTACATATTTTCGCTTAGCTTCCATACACAATCTTCACTACTATCTCACTCTGATGGCTGAAGCGAGAGAGGCAATTTTAAAAGGGGAGTTTGTAAAATTTAAAAGAGAGTTCTACGCAAAGAGAATATAACCTATCGGATAGATCTATTTCTGAAGTTTTAATTAACTAATACTATTCTAAAATATGATGCTCCTAAAAATAACAATCTCTCGCTAACGTGTTTAGGACTTATGGAATGAAAATAAGCAAATTGGAATTAATAGCAATTATCATAGTGTTTTTTGTAGGTTTTCATTTCTACAATCAGCATAAGCTGGAAAGTGATATAGCTGGTGAAGAACATCTTGCAACACTCTTTTACGACATCGAGAAACCTCCCGTAATAGTTGCATTCGGAGATAGCCTTACATACGGAACCGGAGCCAGATACGGCGGAGTCGATATGAGCTATCCTGCCCAGCTTTCCAAGCTGATAGGTGTAGAGGTGATAAACGAAGGGGTCCCGGGCGAGACAGCTCAAAAAGGGATTGCAAGACTTCAAAAAGTCCTTAAGCAATACAGGCCTGTTATACTCATTCTGTGCGAAGGCGGCAACGATATGCTCCGCTCGAGGAAATTGGCCGATCTCAAAAAAGATTTGAAAGAGATGATAGATATGGCCATTCATTCCGGTAGCAAAGTGATACTGTTAGGAGTTCCGGAACCTAAACAGCTTTTCCTGCGAGATGCCAAGCTATATGGTGAACTTGCCGACGAAACAGGTGTCATATATCTGAAAAATATATTCTCAGATGTTTTATCGGACAACTCCCTTACGAAAGACCCTGCCCATCCTAATGCTAAAGGTTACGCTATAATCGCAAAAAGGATAGCAGAAACAATAAGGGGAGGCATATGAAACTCGGGGTGAACATAGACCATATAGCCGTGCTTAGAGAGGCGAGAAAAATCAACGATCCCGACCCGTTGGATGCCCTCGGCATCCTGAAGCGGGCCGGTGCCGACCAAGTTACGATACATCTGCGAGAAGATAGAAGACATATAAATGACGAAGATGCGAAAGAGATAGTAAAAAGAAGTCAGCTGCCGGTAAATCTTGAGTGCTCTACCGACAAAAATATCATTGATATTGTATGCAAGCTTCAGCCCCACAGAGCCACATTGGTACCTGAAAAAAGGGAGGAGGTTACAACAGAAGGGGGGCTTGATATTATTTCATATGAAGAAAGGACTCTTGAGGCCATAGAGAGACTTCGTGCCCATGAAATCGAGGTCTCTCTCTTTATAGACCCCGACCTAGAAATCGTAACGAGGTCTGACGCTTTGGGAGCCGACTGGGTGGAGCTGCATACAGGAAGCTACGCAAATATATATGCGATGCTCTACCTTGGATTGGCCAATTCGGCACACTCCATAGAGGAGTTGGAGCTCTCTCGCCATACTCTCAAAACGAAGCTTGAAGAGAGTCTTGTTTCGCTAAAAAGTGCGGCAGATTTAGCAAGATCTCTTGGCTTGAAGGTGGCGGCTGGGCACGGCTTGAATTACCAGAATGTTGAGGAGATTCTTAGGATCGACGCTATAGAAGAGCTAAATATAGGCAAAAGCATTATC
>JAKIUX010000261.1 GCA_021647345.1 Hydrogenimonas sp. | reverse complement strand
GTCTTGATATCTCTTTGTACGGCGTTATTATACCTGTAGCGTTAGAAGCAATACAGAATGAGCCTATTATCTCTCTTCCTCTATTTTCATTGAGTACTCTTTCAAGATTTTTCAAATCTACAAAACCGTGTGAGTTTAAAGGGACTCTGTAAATGTCGCATATCGACTCTCTGAACCCTAACTCGTTTGAGTGGTGTTCGTATGGGCCTATTATGACAAGAGGCTTTTTCTCTACTTCAGGTTTGCTTCCAAGGCGTTTGCAGACAGCCGGGGGAATATAGAGCCCCATTAGCTCCTGAAACCGCTTTATGGCTCCGGTTGCACCGTAGCCGGAGGGTATAAGAAGGAAGTCGTCTGAAAGAGCTAGTGAGCTCTTGAGGGACTTTCGCGCAGATTCGTACAGATTTTGCATCGTTGCAGCAAGATAAGCCTCTTTGGAGTGCGTATTGGCGTAGAACTCCAGCACCTCCATCATGCGCGACTCTATAGGTTCAAACGCCAGTCCTGTGGCAGTGAAGTCAAAATAGGTCTCCTTTCGTACACCTATACTCTTTTTGATCAACTCCTCGACTATACTTTTGCCTTCAAGAAGCGGTCTGAAAATCTCTTTTTCCATCTCTTCCCTGTTGTTGGAATAATTTGCGACATTGTAACATATCTTGATTGAAATACTAAAGAATATTGATGGAAGCCTCCCTGAAGGGGGATCTATTTTTTGGCCTACCGCCTTTATTTTCTAAGTTTTTGCGGCAGCCAACTCTAAGCAGGTTTAATGGCTTTTTAGATCTTAAGTTTCACAATGCGCTTTTAGATGTAAACATAATTATTGGCAATCAAGAGGATATGAGGATTTCGTAGGGCCGCTTTATCTGCTCTACAAGTGCGGGAATGCTTACATTTCTGCTGACCCTTGAAAACTCTTTACCGTCAAGAAAGATAATGGCCGTCGGAACGGAAAATACGCCAAACTGAGCCGCTATTTCAGGGTGCTTTTTTATATCTATCGCAATTTTATCGATTTTAGCAAAGTTTTTCTCGAAAGCTTCAAATAGTTTAGGCTTAAGCGCATGGCATACGTTGCAGTGCTCGCCCCAAAAGTAGAGCATCACCCCAGGTTTAAAAGCTATGGTCTTTTTTAGAGTTGAAGGTGTCAATTTTGGCTCCTAATAGAGTAAAGTTGCAAAAAAGTATATCGAAAAAGTGAAAATTATGTTGATGCAAAATTCAAGGCCTGACCCCAAGATGCACGGCAATAGGTGGCATTCCGCCCAGGCATAAGGTGGCACATGTGGCTTAATCTCTACTTCTGGAAACAGTACAAAATGGGGGATTACCATCTGTATAGCTTTTATAAAGTAAAAGAGAGTCATTGTAAACTTATCTTTGAAATATCCGATTATAAACAAAATCGAAAAGAGGAGACTCTTTTAATTAGGAGAATTATATGATGAATGGTTTTAGATTTAAAAGAACAGCGGTAGCAGCGTTGTTGACAATGACTATGTTAAGTGCACCTGCAGCGGCCGGGGTGATAAAAGCAACCGATACAGATTCGATTTTGAATGTCGCAAAAGGTTACGGCAGCGCTACACTTAAAAAAGATTCAAGCGGTGATCCGTTAATTGTTGGAAGAATCGACGGTACGAAATATGGAATTCTGTTTTACGGCTGCGAAAATGGAAAAAATTGTGACGATATACAGTTCGCCGCCTCATGGAGCGGCGTAAAAGTCACACTCCAAGATATTAACCGGTGGAACAAAAGCAAGAGATACGGCAAGGCATATCTTGATGATGATGGCGATCCGAGGCTGGAGATGCCTGTAAACCTTGATTATGGAGTTACTGATGAGAATTTTGATGATACATTTGATTGGTGGACGAAGGTTTTAAAAGAGTTCAAAGAGAGTGTTTTAAAAATTTAAGTTTCGCTCGCTAGCTCCTTTTGGAGCTCTAAAAGCTCCAAATATCTATCTGCCTTTAGGTTATACACTGCTTCAACCTCGTTTAACTCATCTGTAAGATTTTGGATCCCTTTTTCCTGGTAGCAGTCTGGATTAGCAAGACATTCGTTCAATTCCGCGATACGGTTTTCAAGCATTTCGATTTCATCAGGCAGCAGCTCAAGCTCTCGCTGCTCTTTGTAGCTTAGTTTTTTCTTTTTTTTCTGTCTGGGCTTTTCCTCAGATTTCTCTTTTTGCAGCTGCATCTCATGTTCGTACTGGGTCAGATTTTTGAGCTCTTTTTCGATAGCCAGAAACTCAGAGTAGGGGTGGTAGCGCTCGTCGACCACGCCGTGGCCGTTAA
>JAKIUX010000011.1 GCA_021647345.1 Hydrogenimonas sp. | reverse complement strand
TATGGAAGCTCTTCTCTCTTCTGCTTTTTTGCCTTCTCGTTGTAGCTTTCAATATTTTTGGTCTTGGTCTGACTCATAAGCTGATATCGTCGCTCCATCTCGCCCACCATATTTGATAGCGCGGTTATAGCCTTTTTCGGCTGCGTGATTACAGGTGTAAGCAGGTGAGGAATGTCGTTATATATAGAAAACTCGAGCATCTTGGGATCGATCATCATCAGTTTCAGGTTATCGGGAGAGTTTCTATAAAGTAGGCTCAAAATCATAGCGTTTATGCCGACACTCTTGCCGCTTCCGGTGGTTCCGGCTATAAGAAGGTGCGGAAGTCTCTTAAGATCGGTGACAAAAGGCTTGCCAACAATATCTTTGCCTAAAGCTATTGTAAGAGGCGACTTCGATTTTGTAAATATCTCATCTTCCAAGATCTCTCTTAGATATATGGTTTCAACCTCTCTATTGGGTATCTCTATGCCAACTACATCTTTACCGGGAACCGGTGCTTGAATGCGGATAGTCTGAGCCCGAAGAGCCATTGCGAGGTCATCTTGCAGGTTCAGTATCTTTGAAACTTTAATATGCGCGGCGGGCTTGAACTCAAAAGTGGTTACAACCGGTCCGGCATAGGTTCTTACCACATCGCCCTCTATTTTGAACTTTGCAAGTTTTTCAAGCAGATCACTTATCTTTGCATCTATCTCCGCTTCATTTATCTCTTTTTTGCGCTTTGGAGGTTTTTGCAGAAAGTCGAGCTTGGGAAGCTTGAAGTTTTTAGGCTTCTCCTGTTCTCCTTTATCTATCTGTTCCAAAAGCTTTTTGTTCTCTTCTATCTCTTTGACTATCTCTATATTGGCATGTTCGCTCTTTTTTTCATCTTCGATCTTTTCACTGCTCTTTTGTTTTTTAAGCTCTTGGTTAGGCTCTTCTTCGCTTAGAGTCTTCGCATTCTCATCCTCTTTTTCGCTTTCTGACTCTAATGCGTCGATATTTTTGCTTTTCGAAATAGTTTCGTTAACCTCATCGCCACTACTATCTTCCTCTTTGGCAACAATTGACATCGGCTTTAGTTGCAAAGGCTTCCGTTCATCTTTTTGCTGCATCATCTCTTTAATATCGGAGGTCTTCCAGTGTATAGACTCTCCCCATAGAATAACGCCCGAAAGCGTCAGTGTCATAAGCCAAAAGAGCCATACTCCCGCATCACCTATAAAGGGGTGCAAAAAGCTAACTATGCTACCCCCTATCCAGCCGTTCATTGGGGGCTTTATGACAAGAGCCTGCAAAATAAGTAGCGAAAATAGAAATAGAAGCCATGCCGAAAAACTCTCTATCTCAAAATCCTCAAACTTCTCAAGCCGATAGAGCCGATAGAGCGGATAGAGTAAAAATATGAAATCTATATATGCAAAATATCCAAACAGCTCAAGGTTATGGGTGCCGATATATGTGCCTAAGCTGCCCACCATAGAACTTTGCGGCACTATAGTCGCAATAGCTCCATAGATGAAAAAGATTGCTACTGTAAGTAAAAAGGCAGTTTTGAAAATGGCTTTTTCCTTCTGCGGTATTAATTAAGAGAGCCAAAAGGCTCGATTCGAATTGAGAGATTATATCTTATTGCCCAAAAAGTTCGCAAGTAAATAGGGCCTCTAATTTTTAAACGTTCGCAATTTTCTCTTTTCTGTTAAATGTAATTAACCAAAGAGAGATTCTGAACTCTTGCTACTGAAGCGAGCATCGCTTCATAGTTTACGGAAAGCTGGTTGAGTTTCAGACTCGCTTCGCCTAAATCGATATCCAAAATCTGAGAGCGCAGACTCTGCACGTTGAGCTTAAGAGTTTCGTTTCTCTCCACGGCATAGTCGAGACTGTTGCTCATAGCACCTATCTTGGTATGCTCTTTGCCCACATGAGCCAAAACGTGGTCTATACGCTCGAGCGCATTCTCTATGCCTGGATTTCTTGGATTGGTCGTAGAGTTTCCATCTGGGTACAAAAGTCCGTTTTCAACGGCCTCAATGGCGGCATCGATCGATTCAAAAAGATCGTGCTTCGGATCATCTATAGTTAAAGCGTTGTTTGCGTTGAAAACAAGCGCCGAAGCTCCCGCCGTAGCGAATCCGCTCTTTGAGTCATGCATATTGAAGGTTATTTTTGTATCTGTACTCCCCTTCTCTGTTATAGTAATGCGCCCTTTTGAATCGAGATATACATCTACGAGTTTTCTCGCTTCAGTAACGTTGGCTTCGAAACTCCCCTGATCCGCTATTCCAGAAACCGCTATAGCTGCAGCGTCTACCAGCTGACCATAGGTCAATGTAGTATTGTCCGCCTGGGTTCCGTCACTGTTGTTTATAGGGTTTCCGAAGATATCGGTCGCAGAGTCGAGCGTAAAAGTCTGAGCAAATGCATTACCGTTTATGTCGGTACCTGAAAGCTCCAAAGAGCCGCCCGTCAAATCTGCTCCGGCTACATCGCTTAAAAGGGTACTTCTAGTAGCATAAGAGTTATCATCTTTGACTATTTGAGAGACATTTCCAGAGAGTGTGGAGCCATCTATCTTTACAAAGTCAGTATTGTCGTACTCTGTCGCATCAGTTCCCGCATAACCACTATCTATAAATGAAAGCGTTGTAGAGTCAGCGACATTTTGGGCATATATGTGCATATCGAGCAAGCTTCTGCCTTCTTGACGGTCGGTAACTTGAATATATCCGTTTTCTAAAGTTACATCTACGCTGTTTGGAGTATAGCTCGCTTCGATGGCACTCAAGAGCTCACCTACACTCTGATCAGCCGTAAGCGTGAAACTCTTTTCAAAGACAGAGCCGTCGCCGCTCCTACCCCTTATGAAGAATGTGTAGTCATCCTGTTTGCCTGTAATGTCGGAGATTTTACTATCGACCGTAGCAGCGCCTCCGGTCGCCTGATCTTTCATTTGAATATTGGTCGTAACTTTTCTCGCGAAATTCAAATCTTCCCCTAAGAAAAGTTCACTTCCTGGTATGTTTTAGGGAATCTGCACATTCGAGCCAATAACCGCTTTTAAAGATTCCGCATTACCGTGATAGTTGCCCTGTGAATCTACAGGTTTTACATCTATTGCAGTTCCGGAAAATAGAAATCTTCCATTTATCGAGCTGTTAGAGAGGTTAACAAGATGCTCTTTGAGTGACTTCATCTCATTGCTTATGGCATAATAGTTACTATCTGAGTTTGCGCCGTTAGCTGCTTGTATAAGAAGGGTTTTAAATTTTATTAAAGAATCGGTAAATTGAAACATTACCGAATCAGTATTTTTCGCGAAATTCTTGGCATCCGTAGAGACTTCGACCGCTTGCGCAAGAGTTGTCTCTTCATAATCGAGCCGAAGAGTATCGCTGAATATCTGCGGATCTTCATAACCGTACTTAATCTTCATACCAGAAGATATTTGGCGGTTTAAAATATCGAGCTGCTCTTTTATTGTCTGCTGGTCTGCTACAAATGTGTTGTAGAAGTTGTTTTGTGTAACTCTCACGAAATATACCTCTCATTTCTAATAATATTTATAAAAGCAAAAACGGTTCCTTTGAGTAAAGTATCGGTAACATCGGAACTTTGTTTAGTCTTTTTAACAATTTTTCTTGCATTTTGGAATAAAACATTGTACAATGAGCGTGTAAATCTCATCTAAGGATAGCCATATGAAAAAAGCAGAGTTTGTTCAAGCAGTTGCTGAAAAAGCCGGATTGTCTAAAAAAGACACCGAAGCTGTAATCAACGCAGCACTTGATACTATCACAGAAGCTCTCGCCAAAGGCAAGAGTGTAAGTTTCATTGGTTTCGGTACCTTCACTACTGCTGAGCGAGCAGCAAGAAAAGCGAAAGTTCCCGGCACAGACCGTGTCGTCGACGTACCTGCCACACGTGCAGTCAAATTCAAAGTCGGCAAGCAGCTCAAAGAAGCAGTTGCGAAATAACTCCTATTTTTCGATACCGGTTAGAGCTTTTAACCGGTATTTAAGCCCCTTGCCTATACAATTCCGCCTGTGAATCATAAGCAGCGCACATGCCGGGGTGGTGAAACTGGTAGACACGCCAGACTCAAAATCTGGTGGGCGTTAGCCCGTGCCGGTTCGAGTCCGGCCCTCGGTACCACCCTATTTCGCGGGAGTAGCTCAGTGGTAGAGCACGACCTTGCCAAGGTCGGGGTCGCGGGTTCGACCCCCGTCTCCCGCTCCATCTTCATATCATCTCACAAATCTATTTCCAATCTTTTACTCTATTGCAAACTCTTGAACCCGCTTCGCTACGCGCTAACTCTTTTGCTTCTACTCTATATCTTCGTAAGCAGCCTCAACGCTGCCGAGACTATAGAACTAAAGAGCAGATATAAAGTAGAATCAAATTTAGTAACATTGAAAACTCTCGGCATTTCAGACTCCGATACTACAGTGATAAAATTAAGAGGTGATAGAAGCAGATGGAGCATTCCGGCCTTTAAGATGGCCGCGAAACTTAAAGAGATCGGATATATTTGCAAAAAGCCAAAAAGCAGTATGATTCTCTTCGAGCTGATGTCGCAAAAGAGCTTTCCGGCACTAGAAGCGATTCTGCGAAAAAGATACGAAGAGATGTACCCGACTCTAAAAATTGAGTCTATCAAAGTCGAGCCAACCGGTTCAGCTATGCAAAACTTCACATACAAACCAACTTGCAGTGTCAGAGTACCTCAAAAGCTCCTCAAAAAAGAGAGTGGCACCTTCACCGTCAAGTGCGATAAGAGAAGATACTACTTCCGCTACTATGTAGATGGCTACATAAAAGTCTATAAAGCGAATCATCAAATAAAAAAAGATAAAATAATCGCTCCTAATGCGGTTAGCGTAGAACATATCCCTTTTAAGGGCTTTTACACTCCTCCGATTACTGGAGAGGTAGAGGGCAGATATATCGCAAAGCTGAATATCGCAACCGACGATGTGCTTACCCAAGCAAACTCAAGACCTCTTCCAGCCGTTTTGAAGATGAGCAGAGTCAAATGTATCTATAAAGAGGGAACAGTCACTATTGAGCTTGATGCTACAGCGCTTAAAAGCGGTGATATAGGTGATATAATTACTCTAAAAAGGGATGACGGAAAGGTTTTAAGAGGTGAGGTTGTCGAGAGAGGATTGGTGGAACTAAGATGAGACTTGTAGTTGCTGCGACCGGTGCGAGCGGTGTCGAGCTGGGGCTGAAGTTCGTTCAAAAGCTGCCCGAAAGCGTAACCAGATACCTTATACTCTCACAAAATGCGAGAAGAGTACTCAAAGAGGAGTCAAAAAGTGCCTACAGCGATGAAGATATTGCTGCTCCGATGGCTTCAGGCTCTTTTCCTACCGACGCTATGGCCATAGTTCCTTGCAGTATGAACACCCTTGCAAAAATTGCCTGCGGCATAGCAGACAATCTAACGACAAGAACCGCAGCCGTCATAATAAAAGAGAGGCGTACGCTACTACTCGCCCCCAGAGAGATGCCTTTAAGTGCCATTGCACTTGAGAATATGCTAAAACTGTCACGTCTTGGAGTTATCATAGCACCCCCTGTAATTGGCTACTACAGCGACCACTCAAACATAGAGGAGATGGAGAGTTTTATTATAGGAAAATGGTTCGATCTGCTGGGCATAGAGCACTCTCTATATAAAAGGTGGAGAATCGAAGAGTTATGAAAGAGCGCTCAAAAAGGGTTATATACCCGGGAACATTCGACCCCATAACAAATGGACATCTTGATATCATAAAGCGAGCCGCCGATCTATTCGACGAGATAGTTGTAGCTGTGGCTAAGTCAAGCGAAAAGGGGCCTATGTTTTCTCACAAACAGCGCCTCATAATGGCTGAAGCCGCTTGTGAAGAGCTTGAAAACGTTACGGTCGCAGGTTTTTCCAACCTTCTGGTTGAGTTCTGCCGCGAACGTGATGCTAAAATCATCATACGAGGGCTAAGAGCGGTCAGCGACTTCGAGTATGAGCTTCAGATGGGGTACGCCAACTCATCATTGGCGCCTGAAATAGAGACAGTATACCTTATGCCGAGTCTCGAAAACGCCTTTATAAGCTCTTCAGTGGTCAGAGCGATTCTAAAACATGACGCCTCTTGCGCCCATCTGCTTCCTCCGAAAGTAAACGATATAATAGAAGAGTCCATAAAATGTATATAGCCTTCGAGGGTGTCGACACGGTTGGCAAAAGTACACAGATAGAGCTGTTGAGCGAAAGATTTGACAATGTTGTCGTCACCAAAGAGCCGGGCGGTACCGCACTTGGAGAGAGACTTAGAGAGATACTTCTTGAAGATGGCGGAGCTACCCCAAGAAGCGAAGTTCTTCTCTTTTTGGCTGACCGGGCGGAACATACAGAAAAGGTAGTTCGGCCAAATCTGCACAGGATGATTCTCAGCGACCGCTCCTTTATCTCCGGTATAGCATATGCTCATGTGCACGAAAAAATTGAGATAGACACCCTTTTACAGCTAAATAGGTTTGCAACTTCCAATATTTTCCCAGATCGTATCATTCTTTTTCATATCAATAAGAGAGATCTGCGAGAGAGAATGGGTAAAAAGAGCACTGACGCTATCGAGCTTAGAGGGATTGACTATATGATGCGCGTACAAAAAACTATGGAGGAGATCGTAGACCTTCTGCAGATAGACCATATCTTGATAGATGCAGCCGAACCGATAGAAGAGATCAACGAAAAAATATATAGATATATCAAGGATTGCCAAAAATGATACAAGCACTTCGAGGAATGAAAGATATATTCTCACCGGAAAGTGAACGATTCGTCTACATAATCGACACAGCTTCCAAGATTGCCCGGCGTTACGGCTACCGATATATAGAGACACCGCTTCTTGAAGAGACAGCGCTTTTTAAACGAAGTGTGGGAGAGAGCAGCGATATTGTCGGTAAGGAGATGTACCAGTTCATCGACAAGGGAGGCCACGACGTCTGCTTAAGACCGGAGGGCACTGCAGGTGCTGTAAGAGCTTTCATCCAGAACAAGATGGATAGAAAAGGCGGTGTACACCGATTCTACTACCACGGTCCGATGTTTCGTTACGAGAGGCCGCAAAAAGGGCGTTTAAGAGAGTTTCACCAGTTTGGATGCGAAAGTTTCGGTTTAGAGAGCGTATATGAAGATTTCACTATCATTCTTATGATAAAAGATATATTTGATACTCTCGGCATAGATTACACTATAAAGATAAATTCTCTTGGATGCCCCGAATGCATGCCCGACTACAAAGAGAGTCTGATCACCCATCTAAACGACATTAGAGACGGCCTTTGCGAAGATTGTCAAAGACGCACCGAGACGAACCCTATAAGGGTCCTCGACTGCAAGGTACAGGAGTGCCAAGCAATGCTGCAGAACTCTCCTGTGATAGTAGAAAACCTTTGCAAAGCCTGCGACAGCGACTTTAAAAGACTCCAGTCTCTTCTAACTTCCCACTCAATTAAATATGAGCTCGACTCTAAACTGGTCAGGGGTCTTGACTACTACACAAAAACGGCTTTCGAATTTGTAAGCGGGGAAGTGGGAGCCCAAAACGCTATAGCCGGAGGGGGGCGCTACGACAGACTTGTGGAGTTTCTCGGCGGAAAGCCGACTCCGGCTATAGGCTTTGCTCTTGGAATAGAACGCATAATGGAGCTGGTAAAGCTTCCAGAAAGCGAGAGAGAAGGGATATATCTTGGAGTGATGGAAGAGGAAGCTATAGATAAGATTTTAAAGATTGCACACAGAAAAAGAGCGACAGAGAGAGTCTACGTAGAGTATTCCAAGCGCTCCTTGAAAGCCCACCTCAAAGCTGCTGACAGAGTGGGAGCAAGATTTTGTGCAGTTATAGGGGAAGATGAACTCAAAAACTCGCAAATATGGCTAAAAGATCTTCAAACCAAAGAGGAGAGAAGGGTTGGGATTGAGGAGTTTTAGTGACCCTGCAAAGCTATATGGCCTCAATGTATGGGGCGAAAGAAACTTCGTTGTAGAAGATGGCGTTGTCAAGGTGAACCATGGCTGCAAACCATCTTTGGTTTCGATAACCAAAAGCTTAAGAGAGAGCGGCTACAAAGGACCTCTGCTTCTGCGCTTTCCGCACATGGCGGCAAAAAATGTAAGGACTCTTTTTGAGCACTTTGAGCGTGCCAAAAGAGAGTTCGGATATAGCGGAAAGTTCAAAGCGGTATTCCCTTTGAAGGTGAACCAGTTTCCCGGCTTTATAATTCCCTTGATGGAAGCTACGAAAGATCTCGATTACGGCCTTGAGGCCGGAAGCAAAGGGGAGCTCATTCTCGCTATGGCTTACACGAACCCGGGCTCTCCCATAACAGTCAACGGCTTCAAAGATAGAGAGATGATAAGCATAGGTTTTTTAGCTGCCAAAATGGGGCACAACATAACTCTTACCATAGAGGGGATAAACGAGCTTGAGTTGATCATAAAAGAGGCTTCGCGGCTCGGCTTGCCAATACCGAAAATAGGCCTTCGCATAAGGCTTCATACAGGAGGAATCGGCATATGGGCAAAAAGCGGCGGCTACAGTTCGAAGTTCGGTCTTACATCGACAGAGCTTCTTGAAGCGATGGAGTTGCTGAAAAAGCATAACCTCACCGATATGCTCTCTATGATCCATTTTCATATCGGATCGCAGATGAACAATATCTCCCCTCTTAAAAGAGCGATAAGAGAAGCGGGAAACATATATGCGGAGCTTAGAAAGCTCGGCGCCAAAAATCTAAGGGCTATAAATATAGGGG
The DNA here is from genome assembly GCA_021647345.1 of Hydrogenimonas sp. Taxonomy (GTDB): domain Bacteria; phylum Campylobacterota; class Campylobacteria; order Campylobacterales; family Hydrogenimonadaceae; genus Hydrogenimonas. The sequence goes on along the minus strand of JAKIUX010000011.1, from coordinate 3,078 downwards.
GTGGTTTGGCCGTTGAGTATAGCCAAAAAGATGACCTCTCAAGCAGAAACTACACGCTTGAAGAGTTTACCAACGACGTTGTATATCTGCTTAAAGAGATCTCATCATCAAAAGGAGTCAAAGAGCCGACCATATTTACAGAGTCGGGCAGGTTCGTAGCCGCCGACCATGCCGTGCTGATAGCACCGGTTCTGGAGCTCTTCAGCCAAGAGTACAGTGAAAAGAGTCTCTCTTTAAAAAAAGATAACCCGCCCCTTGTACAGGAGCTCTACGACCTCTACCGATCGATAAATGAAAAAAATGCAAGAGAGTATCTGCACGATGCGCTCGATCATATGGAGTCACTCCTTACCCTTTTCGATCTGGGCTATATAGACCTTACAGATAGAGCCAATACCGAAACGCTTGTGCACCTCATAATACGAAGGTCGATAGAGCTTCTTAGAGATAAACCCTCTCAAGAGATAAAAGATGTATTAGAGAGAGTTCAAGAGAGATATCTTGTAAACTTCTCTCTATTTCAATCTCTGCCAGACTACTGGGGTTTGGGGCAAAGTTTTCCGGTTATGCCGCTTGATAGGCTAAATATACGCCCTACCCGTTCGGCGAGTCTTTGGGATATCACCTGCGATAGCGACGGAGAGATAGCCTTCAATATAGACAATCCGCTCTATCTTCACGATGTAGATGTGGAAAAGGAGGAGTATTTTTTAGGCTTTTTCAAAGTCGGAGCCTACCAAGAGGTGCTCGGAATGCGCCACAACCTCTTCACCCACCCAACCGAAGCAACTGTAAACTTCGATGAAGATGGCAATTTTATGGTGGAAAATATCGTCGAAGCGCAGAACATTCTCGATGTACTGGAAGATTTCGACTACGATACAAAAGAGATAGAGCGCAGAATAAGGCAGCATATAGAGGAGTCCTCCACCATAGCGGAGGAGGAGCGTAAAGAGATATTGGGGGAGCTTTATCTTTACTTAAGCGAAAATGGTTATCTTAGAACGATCAATTTCAACGAATGATTTAAAGGAGGCATAGCGTGCCCTCACTTGTACGCCTCATAATAGAAGATATAAACAGTATCTACAAACGCGATCCCGCTATTCGTTCAAGAGTGGAGATCTTTTTCAACTACCCGGGTGTCTGGGCGATAGCGAACTACAGAGTAGCGCACAAGCTACACACCAAAGGGTTTCCTCTGCTTGCAAGAATGTGGATGGGAATAGCCCAGCTCTTTACAAATATAGATATACACCCGGCTGCGACCATAGGCAGAAGGGTCTTCATCGATCACGGAATAGGTGTCGTAATAGGAGAGACAGCCGTGATAGGTGACGATGTTACTATATATCAGGGGGTAACTCTCGGCGGCGTATCGCTCAATCCCGGCAAGAGACACCCAACAGTCGAAAGCGGAGTGGTCATTGGTGCCGGCGCCAAAGTGCTCGGAAATATAACAATCGGTGCCAACTCCAAGATCGGCGCCAACTCTGTTGTAGTGCGCTCTGTTCCTCCAGAATCTACAGCTATCGGCATACCTGCCAAGGTGATTACAAGAGGTAGAGACAAGAGCCCTCTAAGCCACAACAAACTTCCAGATATCGATAAAGAGCTATTTGAGTATCTGCTAAAAAGAGTAGCTGTAATTGAACATATTTTGGCCCCTGAACATAAAGAGCTCCTAGAAGAGGATCAAAAGCTCGATGAGATATATGAGGCTTTCATAAAATCGATAAAGTCCTAATTTAAAGATTATACTAATCTTAAACCTATATAGGGTAAAATCGGGGATAAAAAAGGGCTACAAATGCTTTCAGATAGAATTCAGACACTCTCCGAATCACTCACAATGGCCATTACAGCTCTTGCTCAGCAGCTAAAGAGAGATGGCAAAGATATTCTCGGTTTTTCAGCAGGGGAGCCAGATTTTGACACTCCTCGAGTCATAAAAGATGCGGCTATAGATGCTATCGAAAAAGGTTTTACGAAGTATACCCCTGTAGATGGTATTCCCGAACTGAAAGAGGCCATAGTCGCCAAACTCAAGCGCGACAACGGCCTTGAGTACTCTTCAGATCAGGTTATAGCCAGCAACGGCGCCAAACAGTCGCTTTTCAATCTTTTTCAAGCTACGATAAATCCCGGTGATGAGGTGATAGTGCCTGCACCGTACTGGGTTACCTACCCGGAGCTCATCAAATACTCCGGCGGTATTCCCGTAGTAATAGATACCGATGACGAGAGCGGCTTTAAGATTACTCCAGAGCAGCTTGAAAACGCTATAACCGAAAAGACAAGGATGTTGATATTGACATCCCCATCTAACCCGACAGGTGCGGTCTACTCGAAAGAGGAGCTTGAAGCTTTGGGAGAAGTTCTCAAAGGCAGCGATATTATCGTTGCGAGTGACGAGATGTACGAAAAACTGGTCTACGACGGAACTATATTCACGGCTGCCGCTTCGATAAGCGAAGATATGTTCAACAGAACCGTCACGATAAACGGTTTAAGCAAATCTGTAGCGATGACAGGATGGCGCTTCGGCTACTGTGCGGCTGCCGACAGAGATCTTGTCAAAGCGATGAAAAAGCTCCAGAGCCAGAGTACATCAAACATTTGCTCCATAACGCAGATAGCATCTATCAAAGGTCTCGACGGAAGTGCCGACGAAGATATAGAGATGATGAGAAGAGCATTTGAGAAGAGGTGTGAAGAGGCTTCGAGACTATTTAACGAGATAGATGGTCTCTCAGTCATAAAACCTCAAGGAGCCTTCTATCTTTTTGTTAATCATAAATCTATTGAGCCTGACTCTATGAAGTTTGCAAAAGCGCTTCTTGAGCGTGCCCAGGTCGCCTTAGTACCGGGTGCCGGGTTTGGCAGTGACGGCTACTTTCGCTTCAGCTTCGCTACAGACATAAAGACAATAAGAGACGGAATTGAACGAATTTCCGATTTTGTCCGATCTTATCGGGAGTAGTTTGAAAAAATCTGAAAAAGAAAGAGAAAACATGGATTCTTTCTACATAGCCAGACAACCGATTATAGATCGACAAAATAGAGTCTTTGCATATG
>JAKIUX010000260.1 GCA_021647345.1 Hydrogenimonas sp. | reverse complement strand
TTACCATCCCGACAATACTCTTGCCATTGGTATGGTACCGGCAAAAGGCGGAGGTATGCTTCCTGAGATCAGAGAGGCGTGTAACGGATGCGGTGCTTGTGTGGAGCTATGTCCTGTAGATGCCATAAAGATAATACCGAGAAAGAGTTATAGAGATATTTATCAAAAAGAGGGGGGAGATAATGCGTAGATCGAGATCGGTTTTGTTGGCCGGTATCGCTGTGGCTGTTCTGGTGGGTTGCGGCGATAAAAAAGAGCAAAATAATGAAGAGAGGGAGGCGGCTGCGGGGCAGATTAAAGTGACCCCCGGTGCGGTCAAGGTAGAGGGTGAAAGCGGCAAAGATGAGGAGAATAGCGGCGAATTCTACTACTCGTACAACAAAGAGAAGGCCCAAGAGACGCAAGAAGAGAAGAGACGCACAACAATAGACGCATATTTGCATATCCGCTCTCCATACGAGAGAGTTATGGTTGCTATGATGATAAAGAAGTTGAGTAGGGATTTCGTCGTTAGATGCTCTCCCTGCCATGATGATTATGCCAACGGCGTCATAGGACCCTCTCTTCTAGGAAAGGATGGCGATTTCATCTACAAACGTCTTCTTGCTTTCAAATCTGGAGAGAAAAAAAATGTTTTGATGAAAGAGTTGGTAGAGAAGATGGGTGATGATAAGCTTAAAAGCATCGCCAACGAGATTGCCGAATTCAACCGAGAAATCCAGAAAATGAGAAAAGGACAACAATGATAAGACATGTCATCGCTGCGATCGCGACCCTTCTTGCTATATGGGCAGTAGTTTTTATGATGGAGCTTGACAGGAAAGCTGAGCGTTTCAAGCAGATTCAAGAGATTATAGAGAAGACCAAAGAGGTTCCTATGCAAGTGAGTACTCCTTCTTTATCTCAGCAAGCTACCGAGCAGATGGAGGAGACAAAGGCAAAGGAGGCTGAAGATGAGGCTGCAAAGAAGCTAAAAACACTTAAAGAGAGAGCCGGAAGTGCCATGGCTTTCAAAGTGAGCCCACTTTATAAGCAGAAGTGTTCATCTTGTCATGGTGTTAACGGCGAAGGTATTATTGGTCCTAAGCTTATAGGTAAAAGTGAAGCTGAAGTCTACGATGCACTTATGGGATTTAAATCCGGTAAGCGAAAAAACTATGTTATGTACGGTCTTCTTTCTAAGATGTCAGATGAAAATATAGAGGCTTTAAGCAAAGAGATTGGAACATTTAAAGAGAAACTGGATGCCTCAAAAGAGTGACAGACGGTATCCGGCTCAAGGATAGATAATGGATAGATACAACGGTACTGTAAGAGAGATTATTCGCGCACCGTTTCTCTCTACATTCTACTATAAAAGCAAGAGCGGCGGTATAAGACCGACATGGCGTTTTTACAGATGGCTTAGCGTAATAGTTATAAATATTGCATTTTTTCTATCATATCATATAGATATTCAGCTGCTGGAAGGCACGATGAGCGGCTCGAGACTGCTCGGCTTCCACCTGATAGATCTCTTCACCGTTATAGAGACTTTCGTAGCGACCCACAAGCTGCATACAAATATGATAATAGGGTCGGTAACCATCGCTGTATTCTATCTTCTTGTGGGAGGGAAAAGCTTTTGCGCCTGGGCTTGCCCTTACGGGATTATCAGCGAAATAGGGGAGCATATACACCAAAAGCTCGTTAGCAAGAAGCTTATAAAGGAGAGAGGCTGGAACCCAAACATCCGCTTCGCATTCTGGGTCGTCATTCTAGTCGCCACTTTTGTTAACGGGTATCTCGTTTTCGAAGTTATCAACCCTATCGGTATCGTCAGCCGCTTCATAACGTATGGCTGGAGTCTAGCTATAGTCTGGGTTATCGTTATACTTCTCTTTGAAATATTCTACTCTCGCAGAATGTGGTGCAAATATATCTGTCCGGTAGGGACTACATACAATGTTTTGGGGTGGGTGAGCGCTACAAAAGTGCAGTGGGATATGGATAAATGCGACCACTGCGGAGCCTGTCTTGATGCATGCTTCGAGAATCATGTTATAGAGTTCACGAAGCCAAAGTATGATAAAGATAGAAAAGAGAAGGGTGTTTCAAAACAGATTGTAGTAAACGGTGACTGTACTCTTTGTGCTAGATGTTTTGACGTTTGTCATACAGATGCGTATAATTATACTTTCAGGCTCAAAGATCTGGTGTAAGGAATAGATGTGAATGTTGTCGAAGCAAGGAATGTAACGAAGAGATTCATGGGTACGAAGGTGCTCGACGGTGTCACTATCGAGATAGGTATAGGTGAACAGATTGCAATGATGG
>JAKIUX010000010.1 GCA_021647345.1 Hydrogenimonas sp. | reverse complement strand
TCTTGTAGATGTCAAAAGTGCTCTGTCGCGTAGCAGGCCATACCTCTCCTCTGTAGTGCTCTCGTACGCCGAGATATTTTTTATAGAAAAGAGGTGGGTGGGGCTGCTTTTATTGATTGTGACTTTTGTAAACCCTAATGTAGCATTCGCCGCACTTTTAGCTACTCTTTTCACTCTCTTGTTTGCGATGCTTATCAGAATGGAGCCTGAGTATTTAGAGAGCGGTTTTTTTATCTACAATCCACTTCTTGTCGGCATGAGTATCGGATTTTTGTTCAAGCTGACCTTGATGACGATCTTTCTTATCTGTGTGGCATCGGTATTGACTTTTTTGATCACAGTCGTTTTGCATACACTATTTTCCGCTTATCTTATCCCGATTCTATCTCTCCCTTTTGCGATAGTAAGCTCTGTAGTCTATCTTGCTGCACTCAACTACTCCAATCTGTTTGTGGAGACGCTCTATAGCCACTCTTTCTTACTAAGCGGAAGTTTAGCGTTGCCGGTATGGCTGGAAGCTTTTTTCAGGTCGGTCGGAACTATTCTTTTTCTGCCAAATGTATTTGCAGGTGGACTCTTTTTTCTGCTTTTGGCGCTCCATTCGAGAATTTTGGCGCTCTTAGCCGTAGGCGGATTTTTTTTCGGAGCTTTTCTCCATGCTCAGTTGGGCGGCTCTTTCATTCACGCTCTGCAAAATCCATACGCTTTCAACTATATTCTGGTCGCCATGGCATTGGGATCGATATTTCTTGTCCCTAGTATAAGAAGCTATCTTATTGCGCTGCTTGGAGTAGGTATTTCGGTACTGCTTGTAGATGCTACTTCAATATTTTGGACACTCTACAAGATTCCGGTCTTCACGCTTCCTTTCAATCTGACGGTTATCAGTTTTCTTTTTGTCTTAAGACTGATGCGATTTAGGGAGTTTTCCTATGTAATCAAAAAGAGTCCGGAAGATACCCTCGGATATTATCTCATGAGCCTCTTTAGATTCAAGTCCAGTGAAGTCAGCATATTTTTGCCTTTTTCCGGAAGATGGAATGTCTACCAGGAGTTCGATGATATTTGGACGCACCGAGGAAAGTGGCGATACGCCTATGACTTCGTTATTCAGGACGAGCAGGGGAAAACCTTTAGAGGCGAAGGGCTGAAACTTGAGGATTACTACGCCTACCGTAAACCTGTTTTTTCTCCTGTGAGCGGCTTTGTAGTGGAGGCGATGGATACACTGCCGGACAATCCTATTGGCGAAGTTGACAACCTGCATAACTGGGGGAACTATATAATACTCTCTGCCGAGGGGGTCTATGTGGAGATTTCACACCTAGCACAACACTCGCTGAAGGTGAAAAAGGGTGATTATGTTGAGGCGGGAGAGATCTTGGCGCTTTGTGGAAACAGCGGTTATTCACCACAGCCCCATATCCATATTCAGGTGCAGGAGGGTCCATATCTTGGCAGCAAGACGATTCAGTTTTGTTTCGTAGCCTATTTGGAAGATAAAAAGATACACTTTTACGAAAGGCCAAAAAAGGGTGAAGCGATAGAGAGTTTTTCAGCCGACAAGTCACTGGATACCAGGCTGAGTTTCGTGCTCGATCGAAAATATGAATTTGACGTGTTTTTAAACGGCTCAAAGATCGACCAAATGAGACTAAATGTCGGAATGGATCGTTTCAGCGGAAAGTTCTATTTTGAAGATGATAGGGGGAGTCGTCTATTTTTTGCGAAATCGTATGGGGTATTTTACTTCTACGACTTTGTCGGCAGGGATGAAAGCTATCTTAAGAAACTTTTTATGGCAGCACCAAGAATCGTTCTGATCGATAACGAAGCAGTGGAGTGGGAGGATCTGTTGACGCCGAGGATAGTTTACGGCGGCTTTAAAAAGAGCATTATGATGTTTCTCTCCTCGTTCTGGAGTCGACCTTTTTTGTATCGGGGAGTATGGCGAAAAGAGGGTGACACAATACGAGGAGAGATAAAGATGGGAGAAAAAAGTGTTACAACGTCAGTTACTATAGACCGTATTAGCGGATTCGACTCGATAGAGGTGCAAAATTTGACCATAAGGAGGAGAAGATAAAAAGGGTATGGATGCTCTCTTTCTGCGCCATGGCTGTGTTGGCAGCAGAGTCCGGTACCACTGCGATACCGTTTGCGGGATATATTGGGTATGGGTCCCAAAGCGTAAAAGAGAGCGGATATTTTGCAGGAGCATACGTATCGACGCGGTTGGCTGAAGGAGATTTGGCGTTTCAGTACTCCTATACCGATATCTCCTACAGGGATGGCAGCGACGATCTAGCGCAAAACGATGTGACGATAGCGTACGGTAAAAAATATGGTGAAAATCTCTATATAAAAGGGGGTGTTCACTATATCGATACGGACGATCTTTATACAGACGGCGGGTTTACACTTTTTGGTGGTGTGGAGTATATCGAGCATATGCCCTACACTTTTGGAGCAGATCTTTACTACACTAACTACTCCAGTTTTGATCCGCCGCTGAATGTTTGGCAGATATCACCCTATGCTGGAGGCAGACTTTTGGAGAACTCTTACGGAAGCTTCTATTTTAGTACACGCTACAACTTTATTGCGTTCAAAAGCGCAAAGATCGAAGAGACAATAGTCGGCATGAGTTCCAAAATGGGGGGCGGTTCAACGCGTACTCCATTTTCCATTGTCCGGTATAGCGAGTATACAGACACTTACCACTCCGTTGAGATCAAGCTTATAAATTACTACAAGGCGTTTAAAACTGTAGCTGCCGTATGGGTGGGAAAAGAGGCGTTTGCCGTAAAAGACGACGGTTTTACGGTATTCAATCTTGCCGAGATTCATAAAGGCGGACTATCTTTGTACACAAGCTACGGCTACTCAAAGAGTGTAACTATTGATGTCGGCCTATCTTATGATCGGTTTACAGATACAAAAAACGGGGAGGATAGCGGTATGACCGTTTTTACGGCCTCTCTTGGCTATAGCTTTTAGGAGATAGATATGATAAAAACAGCGTTGGCTTCGGTACTGCTTTTGGCAGGTGTCACTCTTTTTGGATATGAAGAGAGTGTAAAAAAGGCTTATTATGACTCATACAACTATGAAAAGATGGGTGATTACGAGGATGCCATCAAATCACTTATACCGATCTACAAGGCGTATCCAAACGCCTATACACCAAACTTCAGGTTAGGATGGCTCTTTTACCTTAACGGAAACTTCAAAAATGCTCTTATGCACTACCAAAAGGCAGCTTCTGCCGTAAAGAGTGCCGTAAAACCGAAGCTTGGGATTGTCGAGGTCTACATGCTTCAGGGCAAATATGATGATGCTATCAGGTTGTGCGGCGATATATTAAAGATGGATTACTATAACTATTACGCTAATCTCTATCTGGCCAAAACAGTGCTTGCCAAAGGGGATCTCATGAATGCGGAAGCAGTTGTTTTAAAGATGCTCTCTTTATACCCTACGGATACTCTCTTTCTAGAAGTGCTAGCTTCGATATATCTGAAAGAGAATAGAAAAGAAGATGCTGCGAAGATATACGAAGATATTTTGATTCTTGATCCAAAAAATGTCGCTGCAAACGAATTTTTCCATATGATGGAGAAGAGATAGCGTAACATTTTGCCGCGTTAATGTTGTGTTAACATTTAAGCTCTATTATCATGGTCAGTTTTGCAAGGATAAAAAGATGAGAAAGATACTGATTTTAGCGGTAGCAGCAGTTTTCGTTTTTGCCGGTGATGCAAAGAGCCTGTTTGAACAAAAATATATGGTGGGCCATATAGCCTCCAAGCCTACACCTAAGCAGAGGTCAAAGATGGTGGCTCCGCCGGCTATGGGGGTTATGTACCACGTGAAGCAGAAGTGCAAAAGTAAAGAGGAGGCGCGTAAAATAGCTTCGTATCTATATGGCAACTTTCCCCTTAATTGGTTCAAACATTCTAAAATGGGGCAAATATGAGGGCACGCTCTCTCTTGCTTCTCTTTGCTCCTGTGCTGTACTGCTCCACTCTTGGCGCATTGACCCTCGATGAGGCTATATCTACCGCACTACATAAGAGCCCTGCTCTCAAGATTATTGAGCGCAAAGGAGAAGATGCGCATTTTAACAGGAAGGCTAAAAAGGGTGCCGCTCTTGGAAAAGTTGAACTTGTGGGCAGCTATACATCCTACAATCTGCCAAGAACTCTCGCTCCTATCGTACCGCCCATAACTCCGGGTATAGTATCGAGCAAAAACATCTCATCTGTAGGAGCCAAATATGAGGTTTCCGTTTTTAGCGGTTTTGCAGATCTAAGATCTATCGAGATCGCATCTATAGGAACAAAAATAGCAGAGTCCGACTACGCTTTGGGCAAAGAGGAGCTGCTATACAACGTTAAGTCGCTCTTTTTCAAGATACTCTCTTTGAAAGATATGCAGAACTCGACAAAATTATATCTGAAGGCTCTAAAGAAGCTAAGGGATGATGTGGCGAAAGAGAGCGAGCTTGGCAAAAAAGCTCCTGTCGATCTGCTGAAAGTTGAGTCCGATCTTCAGGAGGCGGTATACAATCTGAAATCTTTAAAGGAAGCGGTAAAGAGCCTTAAAGCGAAGCTTGCCTCTTTGATGGGGGTGGAGACTATAGATGATCCGGTAGAAAGCGGCTTTGAACCGGTGGAGATGGATGATCTTTCCGATATAAAGCGTAACTATCTTTATAAGCGAGCCTCTTTGGAGGTAGCAAAGAGCGCTAAGGGTGTGCAGAAAGCCAAAGCACTTTACTATCCAAAGGTTCTTCTAAACGCTTACTATGGCAAGAATTACGGTTCGGGAGAGTCTGAAGAGTTGTGGCAAACCGGATTGAATCTGGCCTTTCCGATTTTCGATTTCGGAGTAAGAAGCGCACAGAAGCAAAGAGCCGAGATTGCGAATCAGATAGCTAAGCTGAAGCTTGAAAACACTCTTTTGCAGCTTCAGAGTGATATAGCTAAAGCAAAAGGAGATATATCTAGTGCGGAGGCGAAGGTTAGCGCACAGAGAAAGAGAGTCGAGCTTCTTGAGAAAATCAAGATTGCCGAGAGAGTCAAATATGAGAAAGGAGCTTCCGATATATATGATCTTCTATATGCCGAGGCTAAACTTATGAGTGCGAAAAGCTCGCTATCTGAAGCTATCTATGATCTAAGAGTAAAGAGAGAGTATCTTAAATATATTTTGGCAGGTGAGAGATGAAAAGAGCAGTATCTATAGTGCTTATTTTGGTGTTGGTTGCAGGAGGGGTTCTCTTTCTAAAAAGTAAGAGAGAGGAGGTGGCTTCGCTTCCTCTGCCGGTGGCTCCCTCGATAGCCGTGAAGAGCGTAGAGCCGAAGATGATGCATATTGAGGCTACAAGATCTTTCATGGGGCGTTACTACTCAGAGCTCCATCCGAAGATCTCTACAAAGATTAGTGCATCGGTAAAGAGGATCTATGTAAAAGAGGGTGATAGTGTAAAAAGAGGTGATCCGCTGGTACTGCTTGACGATAGCGAGCTTACAGCGGCTGTTGAGGGGCAAAGAGCCTCCGTAAAGGCTATAACTCTTACTATAGAGTCGATGAGAAGCTCTCTTGACTCAATAAGAAGCGACTATCTTTACGCAAAAGATGTTTATGAGAGAAATCTTGCCCTCTATGAGGCTCAGGCTTTAGCGAAAGAGAAGCTTGAACAGTCGAAGGTTGCAATGGAGCTTAAAAAAGCCAAGCTCGACTCCTCTAAAAAGAGTATAGAGGCAAAAGAGGAGGAGCTAAAAGCGGCTAAAGCGCAGCTTGCCTCTAAAGAGAGCCTGCTTAGCTATGCCTTTATAAAAGCTCCGATAGATGGAGTTGTTGGCAGAATCTTCCTGAAAGAGGGTGATGTAGTGATGCCGGGCAAGCCTATAGCGGATCTGCTCGGACTTAAAAAGAGGGTTGATTTCAACTTCCCCGTTCGAATGAAGGAGATAAAGCCGGGAAGCAGAGTATATGTGGCGTCAAGAGCGGAAGAGATTTCGAAGATACTGCCTCAGGGAGATAAAGCTTTGGCTACCGCAAGAGTCGAACTCGGTTCAGCTTTGCCTCTGCCAGAAAACAGTAGCGTTGCCATAAAATTTGTCATAGGTAGTGCCAATGGTTTGGCTGTGCCTGTCGATGCGATTCTTGAAAGAGACGGTAAAAACTATATTTTTGAGAAAGTAGATGGCGTGTTTAAGCCAAAAAAGGTGAAAATAGAGATCAAAAATAAGAGTTTCGCCATAATTACACCGTCACCTAACCATCCTGTGGCGGTAGGAAGCGACGATAAGCTTTCAAGACTCTTTTTGCTTACTGTAAATAGGGGCAAAACAGATGGGTAGCGGCTGGATAGATAAACTCTTAAAACGCCCTTACTACACACTATCTTTTCTTGGGCTGTTTCTCTTTTTCGGTATTTATGGCTATAACTCTATAGATCGCAAACTCTTTCCCGACTCAAACCGTCCGGAAGTTGCTATAGTTATTGTCTGGCCGGGTGCCGGTGCCAAGGATATAGCATCCAATATAGCGGTACCTGTCGAGAAGGAGCTCTACTCTATAGACAAGATACGAAGGGTATACTCATCTACCATAGATGAGGTTACCGTAATAAGAGCCGAGTTTCACTACGGTAAAGATGTGGAGAGTGCGGCAAGCGACGCCGCTAATGTCATATCAAGAATACGATCTTCTCTTCCCCCCGACATAAAAGAGCCGCAAATTCATAAAATCACCGCTGCGACACCGCCGGTGATAACAATAGGCGTTTCGTCAAAAACCGGCTCTCTTATAGATGTCAGAGAGGTGTGCGAAAACGAAATAAAAAATGAGCTTTTAAAAACTGACGGTGTTTCTAATGTCGATATATTTGGAGGGTATAAAAAGGAGATATTGGTAGAGATAGATAAATCGGCGGTAGATAGACTTGGGCTTAGTATAGGCAAGATTGCCGCTGTTTTGTCAAAAAACGACAGAGACTACGCTATTGGATTTATGGATATTCCAAAAGGCAGATTTCTGCTAAAGTCGAAAGGCAAGAGAGAGCGAATCGATCAGATAAGATCTATACCTCTGACCGATACGGTGCAGCTTGAAGATGTGGCTGATGTGCGCTACGGTCACTATGATAACAGTGCTCTTTACTTCGGCAACTCCAAGCCGGCTATAGCCTTGGCGGTTCAGCGCTCCATAGATGCGGATGTTGTCAAGACTATCGAAAGCGCAGAGAAGAAGCTTGAAAAGATAAAAGCGCTGTACCCGAGTCTGGAGTTTGAGGTTACAGATACCCAAAAAGATACCATAGAGCAGAGCATTACGAATATGTTTGAATCTTTAAGAGATGCGATTATAATGTCTACCATAGTCGCATTCTTCTTCCTCGCATCTTTTAGGCAGGTGCTTGTAGTGCTTTTTACAATTCCTCTTGTTTACGCATCTACTGTCGCTATGATGTATCTTTTCGGTATCGAGTTTAGTGTTGTAACGTTGACGGCGATAATATTGGCACTTGGTCTTCTTCTCGATGATGCGGTGGTGGTTATGGAGAATATTGAGCGCCACTACAGAGAGTTAGGCAAGCCTATAGATAGAGCGGTGGTGGAGGGCACCAAAGAGATAATGTTCGCAGATCTTACAGGCACCATAACGACGATGGCCGCCCTGTTTCCAATAATGTTTGTAGGCGACTACCCTCAAACCATCTTTCAGCCGCTGGTCGCTACGCTTCTGATCGCTCTTGCCGCATCATATATCATCTCTATCACAACGGTTCCGCTTTTGAGTCTCAAGTTTCTGGCTATCAAAAGTTCATGGGTTTTGAAGGCTGAAGAGCTTTTCGCAAAAGTGACAGACGCTTTCAACAACGGGGCGAGGAGGTTTTTTGCGGACCTTGCAGAGTACGCTATGGAGAGCAAAAGGGTCGCTTTTTTATATTTCGCCGTTTTGATAGCCCTATTTATCGTTAGTGCAAGAGGGGTTATGCCGATAGTCGGTCAGGAGCTTATGCCTCCTATGGATACGGGAATAGTCAAAATAAACGTAACGATGGATCCAAATCTTCCCATCGAAAAGAGTGCCGAGGTGGCTGCGAAGATTAACGAGGCTGTATATGAGAGCGGAGAGGCTTTAAGAGTCTCCGCAAGCGTAGGCAGCGAGGCCGGCGTTTTGAGTATAGGCAGCGGAGGCGGTGTCGATACGATCGCAGTGACCGCAGCATATGTAAACAGGTTCGAAAGAGATGAGAGTATCTGGGATATCGAGGCAAAAATAAGAGAGAAGATATCTAAAATTCCAAATATAAAGTACTTTACCGTTTTCGATTACGGCGCTACTGCGCTATCGAGCATAAGGGGCAATGTGGATGTCATGCTTAGCAGCGATAGCTTTGAGAAGCTTCAAGCCGCTTCTGAGCAGATGCGCAGTGTCCTTATGGAGACAGGCGGCCTTGTAAATGTGGCCAAAACGTGGGATCTGGACAAGATGGTCTACTCTATAGTTATAGATGAGGCTATGGCGGCAGGTTACGGAATAGGTTCAGACGATATAGCGACTCAGCTTGGGCTCTTTCTTAAAGGGGCTCCCGCCGCATTGAAGCCGGTTGAAAACGGTAACGATACAATTATCCGTATAAGAGGCAGTGATAGGGAGGGCTTTAAAGAGAGTATCGAAACATTCTTAGTCGATACCCCCAAGGGTAAAGTACCGCTCTGCGTTTTTGCGAAGCTCGAAGCGGTTATGGAGCCGAGTCAGATCACAAGAGAGGGGCTGGAGTATACTGTCGACGTTTACGGCTTCAGGGAGAAAGCGGCCATTTCGCACATAATGGCCAACTTCGAAAAGGCTTACGAAGGGGTGCAGCTTCCAAATGGTGTTGAGATGACACAGACAGGAGATATAGCGCAGTTTGAAGATTCTGCAAAAAGAATGATCAAAGCGGTAGCTTTCGGAATAGGGCTAATCTTTTTTACTCTCGTACCGCTTTTTGGCTCCGTCAGAGCGCCTCTGCTCATTATATTCTCTATTCCCCTCACTCTCGTAGGCGCAAGCTGGATTCTGCTTCTTATGGACTACCACACCTCAATGCCTGCAATGATGGGTTTTATACTTCTTAGCGGAATAATAGTGAACAACGCAATTTTGCTGATAGAGTTTGCTCTAAACGGTATGAAGAGAGGCCTTGACGCCAAAGAGGCGATGCTTGAGAGTATAAAGATAAGAACCAGGCCTGTTTTGATGACAGCCTTTGCAACTACAGCCGGTATGCTCCCTGTGGCTCTCGGATGGGCGGTAGGTCTTGAGCGTCTTGCTCCGTTGGGTGCCGTGGCTATAGGCGGTCTAATGGTGGGAACATTTCTCACACTTGTATTCATACCGATTCTTTTCTCCTGGATATACAGAAAAAAAGAGCCGACTCACATTTGAGAGCTGCGAAAAGCCTAAACCTCTCTTTTAGGCAAGATGAAATTTTTAGCGAAGCGAACGTAATTAATGGAGGAAGGGAGTTCGCTTCCTTCCAGATTAGACTAAATTTCAATACCTTTATAGTTGCTCCTTTTCTACACTCGATAAATTACGAAAATATCGGATAAACGATGAAATAGATTATAAAATGTGTCAAAAAGTATCAATGCTATTTTTTGATTGTTTCTTTGTGAAACACCTTTGCCGCTCTCAAAAATTCTTCTTACGATACAATTTTTCTTTAAAGTTTATTTGATAAACTACCCTAACATTGGTTTATAGAGACTAAACGAAACCTTAACCGGTTTGAATAAAGGGGTTTTGATGACACATATGGCCGTTGACCATCCATATTTCGGCGCTTTCTTGCTTCTTGTCATAACGTTTGTTGCCTTCGGAGCGACCGTTTTCGCTTCAAGGTTCGTGAGTCGCAAACTGGCTCGACTCGATACCGAAAAGCTTAAACTAACAATATATGAGTGCGGTCCTGAGGTAACTAAGCAGCCAAACACTATATCGGCGCAGTTCTATCTTTTTGCCCTTCTCTTCATTCTCTTTGATGTTGAGATCATATTTATGTTTCCGTGGGCGATAGACTTCAAGGTTCTCGGTTGGTTCGGTTTTGCCGAGATGATTCTGTTTATACTGCTGCTTGCGATAGGATTCGTGTATGCGTGGAAGAAAGGAGCGTTTGAATGGCACAGCATCAAGTAAATTACACACAAAGCGGCGGTCTGCCCGTAGCGCTTACTACCGTAGACAAAATTTTGAACTGGGGGCGGAGCAACTCTATATGGGCGTTGACCTACGGTTTGGCATGCTGCGCTATTGAAATGATGGCATCGGGAGCGAGTCGCTACGACTTTGACCGTTTCGGTACAATTTTTAGAGCCTCTCCGAGGCAGGCTGATCTTATGATAGTAGCAGGTACGCTTACTAAGAAGCATGCCGAGTTCATACGCAGACTTTATGATCAGATGACTGAGCCCAAGTGGGTCATATCTATGGGAAGCTGCGCCAATACGGGCGGTATGTTCAATACTTACGCCACGGTTCAGGGGGTAGACAGGGTAATTCCGGTAGATCTCTACCTTCCAGGCTGCGCACCTCGCCCCGAGACTCTGCAGTACGCGGTGATGCTTCTTCAGCAGAAGATTCGCCGAGAGTCCGCAAACAAATCACAAAAACCTAAAAGGCTGGTATGATGAGACCATATACCCCGAAAGATAACGTTCAAGCCAAATCTTACTATACCGACCGCTTTTGGGTGGCTCCCCGTGTCCCGGAAGAGCCAGTTCCCGCAGAAGGAGTATATGCGGAAGATCTGGAAGCGGTCAAAGCCAAACATGAAGTTTTGAAAGCCTATATTCAGCGCGGTCAGCTTGTGATTCATATAAACCCTGAAGATAATCTCGAAGTTCTTCGCATCTTGAAAGAGCAGCGGTGGTATGAGATGCTCTCAGAGATGAGCGCGGTAGATTTTTTGGCGGAGCGCGGCGGCTTCGAAGTCTTCTACCAGATTCTTAACCTTAACACGGCAAAAAGAGTGCGGGTTAAATGTTTTGTTAACGAGAACCAAGCGGTAGAGAGTGTGAACCCGCTATATAGAAGTGCGGACTGGGCTGAGAGAGAGATGTGGGATTTGATGGGTGTAAAAGTGAACAACCACCCATACCTGAAGAGACTTATTATGCCTGATGACTGGGAGGGGCACCCTCTTAGAAAGACCTACCCTCTTGAAGGAGACGAGTTCGCTCAGTGGTATGAGGTCGATAAGATATTCGGCAAAGAGGCGAGAGATATTATAGGCCCTGAAAACCGTGATCCGGCTCGTGTAGACAGGTATGATACAGAGCGATTTGCAAGATTGGGACACGAGGTACCAAGAGGGGCTCCGGCGGAGGATGAGAAAGAGACTCCTGTTCAGTATCAAGAGGAGGAGGGTGTCTTTATGATAGAGAAGCTCTCTGCCGATAGATCAAAAGTGTTAGATAGAAGAAAGTAGGGGGAGCGGATGCAGCAGACCAATAAACTTAGACCCTTTTTTGAAAACCTTGAGTTTGAGCGCGAAGATAACCATATGGTTATCAACTTCGGGCCGCAGCACCCGTCGGCCCACGGACAGCTAAGACTTATTCTTGAGCTTGACGGTGAGCAGGTAGTGCGCGCAGTTCCCGACATCGGATATCTTCACCGCGGCATGGAGAAGATGGCGGAGAATATGATATATAACGAGTTTCTGCCTACAACAGACAGAATGGACTATATTGCTGCCACATCCAATAACTACGGCTTTGCTCTTGCGGTAGAGAAACTGATAGGGCTTGAAGTTCCGCGAAGAGCACAAGTTATTAGAATGATGCTTCTTGAGCTTAACCGCATCATTTCGCACCTCTTTTGGCTCGCGACACACGCGCTCGATGTCGGAGCTATGAGTGTCTTTCTATACTGCTTCAGAGAGCGCGAGTTCGCAATGGATCTTATGGAGGATTACTGCGGTGCCAGGCTTACGCACTCGGCTGTGCGAATAGGCGGAGTGCCGCTTGATCTTCCGGAAGGGTGGCTCGGAGCCCTTGCCAAATTTGTCAACGAACTTCCTACAAACATCAAA
>JAKIUX010000259.1 GCA_021647345.1 Hydrogenimonas sp. | reverse complement strand
TGACTAGCATAATCTCAAGAAGTGAAAAACCTGACCGAAGTTCGGTTTTGAGTGGTAAGTTGTGAGGTTTGAAGTTAACCATAGTTATCAAACCTTTTTATTTGTTATTTTGCCACCTGTAGATCATAAAATTCAAAAGGTGGGTTGGAGCCAGTTTCAAATCTGCTCATTCACCAAGACTTATGGAAAAGATAGGCAAAAGCATCGATATGACGAGAAAGCCTATGACTCCTCCTATAAAAAGCATCAATATAGGCTCTAAAAGTGCCAGCATCACCTCTATGCGGTCGCGGTTTTGCTGGGCGTATAGCTCCGACAGGCTCTTGAGCGAAAAGGCAAGATGCGAACTCTTCTCGCCAAGTGCCACTGCATTTATAAAGTCGTTTGGAATCTCGCCCTTTTTGACACTCTCTCTTACCGCTTGCGTGAAACTTTTTCCTTCGACTACCTGTTTTGCTATTCTACCAAAAAGCTCTTTAAGGTAGCGGTTTGAGACTGTTTGCGCCGCATAATTTAGAGCCTGAGCGAAAGGAACCCCGCTTTGAAGCAGCAGTGCCATGACTCTGCCGAATCTTCCAAGCTCCATAGAGGTTACCATATCGCCGAAAAGGGGTGTCTTAAGCAAGAGCCTATCCATCAAGAAGCCGAACTTTTCGCTCCTTTTCCAAGATAGAGCGAGAGCGGCAGCAAGAGCTGCAGCGGCTATTAGCAGAAGCCATGAGTAGGCCTGAAAGAAGTTCGATAGGGCGAGAGTGATCTTCGTAGATGTTGGAAGTTCGCTTTTGGTCGCTTCGAACATATCTACTATTTTTGGTATTATGGTTGTCAGCATAAAGTTGATCATAGCGACAGCTATTAGCATTATGAAGCTCGGGTAGATGAAGGCTTTTACCACATCTCTTTTAATCTTCTCCTGCTCCTGGATGTAGTCTGCAAGCTCCATCAGTACCGTTTCGAGACTGCCGCTCTTTTGCGCCACCTTTACAGTTTGAAGAAAGAATGGCGGGACGGTGTAGATATCTTGTGCCGTCAGAGCTTCGTAAAATGAGCCGCCGCTCTCTATCTTTCTTGCCACCTCTTCCAAAAAACGGTGCTGCTTCGATCTTTTCGGAAAGTTTTCAGCCACAAGATGAAGCCCTCTTGTCAGGGAGATTCCCGCCTTCAGGTAGAGGCTAAGGTTACGGCCAAGAGCAGCCGTTAAATTTGGAGGAAGCTCTTGCTTAAAAAGGGTTCTTCGCTCTTTAATGCTCTCAACGAGAATACCTTTTTGCTTAAGCTGCTCTTTCGCCTCCTCCAAGCTTCCGGCACTAATGCTGCCTCTGACTCTCTTGCCCGACTTGTCGTACCCTTTGTAGGATATGGTCATATGCTCTTGACCCCTATGCGTACAGCTTCGAGTATTCCTGTTTCACCATCTATAACCATGCGCCTTAGCTCTGTGAACATAGGTCTAAAGTCGGTATGCTCCAGCAGATATTTTCTAAGGCTCTGCTCGTCGGCGCCGCTTTTGATTCGAGAAGCGAAGGCTTCGTCAACCACTATTATCTCTCCTATAGCACGTCTTCCTATATATCCGGTGCCTCCGCACTTGTCGCACCCTTTCGGGCCGTAGAGCGAAGCATCTTTGGGTAGGTCGAAGTAGCGAATATCTTCGTCACTCGGTATGTACGGCACTTTACAGTGCGGGCAGAGCAGCCTAACAAGTCTCTGAGCTATTATACCTATGAGTGTGGAGCTGACAAGAAACGGGTCTATTCCCATATCTATCAATCTCGGTATCGCCGCGGCGGCACTGTTGGTGTGCAGAGTTGATAGCAGAAGGTGTCCTGTCATGGCGGCTTGCGTAGCTATTTTAGCCGTCTCTTTATCTCTCATCTCTCCCACCATTATTACGTCCGGGTCCTGTCTTAGTATGGAGCGCAGAGCTTCCGAGAAGGTGAGGTTGACCTTCTCGTTGACCTGTATCTGGTTAATTCCTTCTGCATTGTACTCAACCGGGTCCTCTACCGTTACTATATTGTAGTGTTCATGATCTATCTCTTTCAAAAAGGAGTGCAGTGTTGTTGACTTACCGCTTCCCGTGGGGCCCGTTATAAGTATCATTCCGTAGCTGTGTTTGAGCAGAGACTTGAGCTTCAAAAAGACCTCTTCTGAGAATCCAAGCTGCTGCAAAGAGGGTATCGACTCACCTTTCATAAGAAGGCGCAGCACCGCTTTTTCTCCATAGTATGTGGGAAGTATGGAGACCCTGACATCGACTCCTGCTCCGGCAATCGTTACTTTCGTACGTCCGTCTTGCGGTATACGAGATTCGGAAATGTCGAGGTTGGAGATTACCTTTATACGGTTTATA
>JAKIUX010000258.1 GCA_021647345.1 Hydrogenimonas sp. | reverse complement strand
CATACCTTTTAGAAACCCCGCTTTCGGCCGCGTTGGAGAAGTTGAGAGTTAAAAGCGATAAAAAGATGGTCAAAAAAAGAGGTCTCACTCCTCTCTCCGCTACATATCAAGATATCGGACAAGGCCTGCCGAAAGCTTCATAAAAGGCATAATGCGGCTTCCTCCGTAACGCTTCACAAAAAGCTCGGCCCTGCTTTTGGAAGCGAAAGGTATCAGGTCGTCTCCGTGCGGCCCTACAACTCTGCTGCCAAATACGTACCAAGCCTTTTTTGCGTCCACCTCTTTTCCGTCAAGATAATCTTTTACAAAGATTTTGTCTATCTCTTCACTGCTTTTTACTCCATATTCAGGGTACCTGTAGGGGGTGAAGTAGAAGTGTATCATCGCTTTGACACAGCAGAAGCGAATCCTCTTGCCGCTTTTGAGAACCATTTCTGTACTGAACTTGGGATAGTCATCAACTTTTAGCTTATATACAGGGTCAAGAGTGTTCGGCTTATCGCCCCAGGCACTCTCAGATGCCGAAAGCGACACAAAGAGAATCAGCAGAACCAGAAAGACTCTTCTCATCTCAATCTCCTTTAGAGGATATCTCTCTTTTTAAATGCCGCAAACCCCAATATAGCGAATATCGCACCAAGCAGTACAGGGTAGAAGACAGCATAGAACATCAAAAAGGTGTGCCCGAGCGAGTCGAGCAGATAGTAGGCTACAGGCCCTATTACCGTAAGCTCAGGATCAAACAGGGCTATCGCGCCTATTCTGAAGGCTTCAAGAGGGTTTAGCATGGCAACCGTCAAAATGATCTCGTCGGAAACTCTGTTTTGCATCATAAGACCAATCAGAGCCACATCTATAAAAGCGAGCAGCACTATCCAGACCGTAAACGAGAGTCCTAATGCTATATCGTGCGATTTGACGATTGTAGAGATCAAAAAGGCGATACCCAAAAAGACGGCGCATATAGAAAAGATCAGAGCCGAATATAGAAAAATCATTGCCCAAGGCATCTCCCCTCCCTTGAAAAGCCCCCACGCAACACCGAAAAAAAGAGCAACGATGACTGGAAAAAATACAGTTATAAAGCGGCCTAGAAGCTTTCCCCAGTAGTAGTCGCTCAAAGAGATAGGAAAAGAGAGCATATACTCCAAAACGTTGCTCTCTCTGTCGCTTGAGATCGATTTTACGGTAGTGATTAGAATAAATATAGGCAAAATTATTATCGTAACCTGTATGAATACCAGAAGTAGTCTACTCAGACCGGTAAAGCCCATCACTACAGAGTCAGTTATGCCGCTTATAAAAAAAAGGCCCATCAAGCCGCCAAAAACAAAGGCATAAACATAGAACCACTTTGCCCGCAGACTCTCTTTGATATCGAGAAAGGCTACCAGCGATAGATTTTTCATCTATCTGCCCCGACTCAATATACGTCTTTGAACCTCGTTAAAATCAATTACCTCGCCATCCCCTGCATCCGCTTTGTTTTTAAAGGCCGTGAAGCCAAACCCCATAGGAGTTATACCGTCAGTAGAGTACCACGCCTTTTTGGCATCTATCCATTTTCCTGTTTTTCCATCTTTAACCCAAATAATCGCCTTGTCTGCCCAATCTATTCCCTCCTCTTTGAACCAGAGCACTGCACACCCTATATCGTCGAACTTATAGTGCTTATGTGTTTTAGGGTCAACAACCTGAACAGCGTAGCTCCTATCGCTGACAGCCATCTTGCACCGTTCGCACATATCACGATCCCAATGCATCTTTTCAGGAGCTCTCCACTCCTTTTTTTCACAACCTCCAAAGCCTGCTATAAACATAACAGCCACCAAACCAGTAAGAATAACGCTAAACTTTTTCATCTTCAACCACCTTTCCAAGATCCATATAGATTTTACGATTCACAAGCCCTTCGACCTCTTCGAGCCGATGGGTGATAAATATCGACGAGTGCTCATAATCTAAAGATCCGAGCAATTTGTAGAAGCGCTCTCTCGCTTTCGGGTCAAGATTCGCCGTAGGCTCATCAAAAACAAGAAGTCTGCTTCGCCTTGCAAGTGCTATAGCTATAAGAAGCTTCTGCTTCATTCCTCCAGAGAGTTTAAAAAAAGGCTTCTCTCTGTGCTCTTTTAGATCAAGTTCCATAGCCTCAGCCCACTTTACGACACTATCTTTTTTGGTTTTAGTGCTTCTCTCTACAAAAGTCAGAAGTTCGGAAACACTCAGCTTCACAGGAGGTGGAAGCTGAGGAATAAAGGCTATCTTTTCTAAAACCTCCACCCTCTTTTTGATTGGATCATACCCCTCCACCCTTATACTTCCCATATCAAGATGATAAAACCCCAAAATAGCACGTACAAGTGTGGTCTTTCCAGCCCAGTTAG
>JAKIUX010000257.1 GCA_021647345.1 Hydrogenimonas sp. | reverse complement strand
GAAATAGATGGGAAGCTTTAGCTCTTCCGCAATACTAAAGAGTGCTCCCCCTTTGGCCGTTCCGTCGAGCTTGGTAATTATGATACCGTCTATATCTATCATATCGTTGAAAGCTCTTGCCTGATTTATAGCGCTGTTTCCCTGTGTTCCGTCGAGTATCAATATCTTTCTGTGTGGAGCCCCCTCCATAGCTTTGTTGCAGACACGAACGATCTTCTTTAGCTCTTCAGCAAGGTTGGTTTGAGTGTGCAGCCTTCCGGCTGTGTCTATTATAACCCTGTCGATACCTTTGGCTTTTGCTGAACTTATGGCATCGAAGGCTACTGCCGATGGGTCGTGCCCCTGTTTCGTGTAGACGATGGGAACATCGAGCTTATCGGCCCAGGTTTTTAGCTGCTCAATGGCCGCGGCCCTGAAAGTGTCGGCCGCTCCTAATAGCACAGTTTGCCCTTCACTTCTATACCTTTGGGCCAGCTTGGCGATCGTAGTGGTCTTTCCTGCACCGTTTACCCCTACTATCAGCTCAACGAAAGGCTTTTGTCCGTTCGGTTCCACCTTCTCTACCCTATATATAAAGAGTGATATGAGGGTATTGTATAGCTGGGTGCGGTTTACTTTCTCTGGAAGCGACTCTACAATCTTTTCTACAAGGTCGTAGCTTACGTCAGCCTCAAGCAGCAGATCTTCAAGCTCATCTTTAGGTATTCGATCTCTCTTTTTGGGTTCGACTGTCTGTATAGCTTCTATCGTCTTTTTCAACCCTTTTTTCAAAAAACCGAACATTATTTGCCTGCCTCCTTTAGAGCATCATTTATATCGCTTTCTAACATCTCTTCGGGTACCATTCCTACATAGTGGCGAAAATATTTACCTTTTACGAAAATAACCATCAATGGAATCGGAAAGTTTCTCGGCTGATGGAGCATATCGGCGGTTACTCTTCCAAGCTCTATATTTGCTTCAGAATTTGATAGAAAGTAGTTTATTTCATGGTTCTGTTTGAACTTTTCAACGACCCTTTGGGGCATATTCTCCTCCACAAGCACGGCTATAACCTTGAACTTGCCTCTGAACTTATCCTGCAAAGAGACAAGATGAGGTATTTCGGCTTTGCAAGGAGGGCACCAAGTGGCGAAGAAGTTTAGCATAACTACAGGTTCGGAAAGATTGAAAGAGATTCCCTCCTCTCCTATTATCGCTTTTATAGTCAAGTTTCCATCTTTAAGCTCGAAAGTTCGAGGTTTCTCCTCTTTTTTTATGCTCTCTGTTTTATCACTCTTTTTTTCACCGCATCCGGTGAGTGTCAACGCGGCTGCCGCCAGCAGTGTCGTTACCAATATTTTGAATCTCATAGTTTATAGCCTTCATCTTTTTTGATAAAATAGGCTTCATTGTACTGGAAAAGGGCTTAAAATTGGAGAAACAGAGGTTTAGGAAGATCTGCATAGAACGGCTTAAAAGTTCTGCTAATCTTGGAAAGAGAGTTCGCGATAGAAGAGTGATGCGAAAAGTGAGTAAAGTTATAAAAAAATATAATCCAAAAGCTGTTTTGCTCTATATGCCTATGCCTCACGAACCCGATCTTAGAGCACTTTTTAGAGCCTTCCCAAAACGCACGAAGATATATGTTCCGTTTATGGAAGGAGAAAGTTTCAAGCTGGTACAATATAGATTGCCGCTGCGAAAAAAGCGCTTCGGCATCATAGAACCGAACAATTCACATTTTTATCTGCCGAAAATAGATTTGGCCGTCGTTCCGGTCGTGGGGGTTGACGGAGCGTTGCGCCGTATAGGATTTGGAAAAGGTATGTACGACAGGTTTTTTGCATCGCTACAGAAGAGACCGATAACTATATTTGTACAGATCTTTAAATGTTACACCAAAGAGATAGTAACCGACACTTTTGATATTGAGGCAGATTTTTATATAACCCCCGAAGATTTCATAGTCCGAGGGAAACGATATGTTGACAGAACTTTTGATAGGAGGTGCCGCAGCAACCGTTAGCGGGGTTGCAGCATTTTTTATAACTAAAAAGATAGACGCTTCCAAGTACGAGATATATGTTGAGCAAGCAAGAGCTAAAGCCAAAGCTATAGAGCATGAAGCGGAGACCGTTCTTCAAAACGCCAAGCTTAGAGTTACAGAAGCCGAACTTGAAGCAAAAGAGAAGTATGAAGAGGAGCTCAAAAGGGTAAACAGAGAGTTCAGTGCCAGGCTTGCTCAACTCGAAAAAAGAGAAGAGGCCCTTGCCTACAGGCTCGAAAATGAGCTTAAAGAGATTGCTGAAGAGAAAGATGAGCTGAAGAAGAGAAGGGCTGAGCTTGAGCTGGCTAAAAAAGAGTTGGATACTCTTAAGAGCGAATATGAGCAGAAACGGCTTGAG
>JAKIUX010000256.1 GCA_021647345.1 Hydrogenimonas sp. | reverse complement strand
AACATATATCAAAATATCGTGAAACTGAAGAAGAAACCGTATGAGAGCTGAACGCTTTTTTGGTTCCGGAAGCCTGTTTGGTCCATACCTTTTTAGTCTCTTAGAAACCTCTTGTCGAGTTAAACCCTCTTCAGAAGTGCCGAGCTCTTTAAAAACCTTCTCTACATCAAGCGAATGCCAGCTTTTCATGCCCTCTCCTTCTTCCTTGCTGCATACCTCTGATAGATTGCAAACCAAGCAGAGTTGCTTTTGTCGATGGCCGATGCTCTTTAGTCGCAAATATAGTACGACAGCACAAAGAGTTCGAATCCGAAAAAGCGATATGGCAAGATTATATCACAATAGATAAAAAGATAATTTCAATAATGATTATCAATTTATTAAAATCTAAGTTTTATCTAGGCACAATTGCACTATTAATTTGATATTGATTATCAACTGCAAGGAAGAAAGAGTGAGAAACTTATCTAAAATAGCGGCGGCTCTAATACTGGCAGTTTCGCCGCTTATCTCAGACGACCTCAATAAAGAGGAGGGATTCACTACAATCAGAGAGAGTATCGGGGAGGTAATGCCCATAGAGCACGCTAGAGCGCAATTTCGTGCCGGTTACATATCTCTTGACAGAAGCGGCGGAACTTCCGAGAAGAGTTCGTCGTCTGCGGTAGGAGGACATATACATATATCATCCAAACGGTGGCGCGGAGTAAAGGCGGCTGCGGAGCTATATACGGTTCAAGATATGGGTTTGAACAGCGGCGACGAGAGAAAGGTAGAACCGACATTTTTCGATAATGAACTCTCAGGTTTTAGCACCCTTTCTCAAGCTTTCATAAACGCTCTTTGGGGGGAGACAGAGATAAAGATCGGACGGCAGATGCTCGACACACCCCATGCCGACTCCGACGACATTAGAATGATGCCGAACTACTTCATGGCTTACACTCTTACTGACAGAAGCGTTGAGAGGCTCACTCTTGCGGCAGGAAAGATAGAGCAGATGGCGGGCTGGGAGAATGGTGTTGATGCCAAAAAATTTGTCAATGTCGCACTCTCGTACGGTGCAGCAAAAAGTAGCGATGGAATATACTACGCTTCGCTGCTTTACGAAGCGGGCGAAGAGAGTGTAGTGCAGGCGTGGTACTATAAAATAAGAGATATCGCCGATCTTGTATATCTTGAGGCAGCTACCGAGCTATATGCCCAGGTTGCCCATACTGTCGCAGCCATACAGTTTGACAGAGCCACAGGCAGCGGTGACAAGCTTATAGGTAACATCGACTCATCTACGTGGGGAGTGAGTCTATTGACACGCTTCTTAGATAGCGGTCTGTCTATATACGCCGCATATAACAGAGAAAATGGCGAAACAGGCGCATTCGGAAGTCTTGGAGGCGGCCCTTTCTTCACATCTTTGGAAGATCAAACACTCGACGCCATAGGCGGCAAAGGCAGAGCCTGGAGCGCAACTGCTATCTACGATTTAACCGCTCTGGGCTTTGAGGGACTTAACGCCTCTTTCTCATACGGCAGCTTCAGAGCGGATGATAGCGCACTATACGACACTGCCGAAACCGACATTACACTCTCTTACGACATTTCGGAAAGAGTCGATATGACGCTCGCTTGCGCTATCATAAACGACAAAACAATTCTAAACAACGACTACATCCAAATAAGGTTGATTGCCAAATATAATTTCGAAGCTCCTTAGAGATAGGATTTGATTTTAGCTCTTTTTTATCAAAAATAGGTATTATAAGACAACATCATAAAAAGGCAAAAAGTTACAGAAGGAGTTAATATGTCGGTAGTGAAAGTGATAGAGGTGATCGCTCAATCGAAAAAGAGCTGGGAAGATGCGGCGGACAAAGCTGTAAAAAGAGCTTCAAAAAGTGTCGACAACATAAAATCGATCTATATAGACGGTATGAGCGGCAAAGTCGAGAACGGTAAAATAGTCACCTACAGGGTGAATGCCAAAATATCTTTCGTTGTGGGCAAAAAGAAGAAGTAAACCCTCTGAAAAGTTAAAACTCAGCGAAGGATTTAAATTTAGTCGTTGGTCGATAGCCGTTGGTTAATCAAATATCGTCCAATATCAAAATAGGTGAATACCATGTTGGTCTACTCTTCTTTGGGTTCTGCGCCCCTCATGCCAAAACCTCCTCTCTTCGTGCTATAATAAACAACTTGCAAAGGGTGTAGAGCCCTAATATATCTAAATATCTAAGGAAACGAATTGACTAAAGAGATAGAAAAGATCGAGGAGATATACTGCCTCAACAGAGATAGAATAAGAAGCTACCTGATTGGTCTGCTTAAGGGGTACGGGGGAGAAGACTACTCCGTAGAAGGGCTTCAAAAGATTGTAAAAGAGACCCCATACCTCATGGTGGCATATATAGTAA
>JAKIUX010000255.1 GCA_021647345.1 Hydrogenimonas sp. | reverse complement strand
GCGCCCGGCAAAAAGGTGAAGATAACTTTCGAGCGAAACAGAAAAGTTGAGAGTGTAGAAGTTAAGCTGGCAAAATTTCCCGAAAGCGGAATGGACGGCGGCAAGAGCAGCGGAGGTTTCGTAGAGGGACTCTCTTTGCAAAACCTTACCGAACAGATGCGCAGACAGATGGGAATTCCTGAAGATATAGAGGGGGTTATGGTGACAGATGTAAAACCTGAAAGCGCAGCAGATAAAGCGGGGTTTATGCCCGGAGATATTATCATTCAGATTGAAGATACGATGATCAAACGCGTAAACGATGTAAGAAGAGCTATGAAGAAGTACCCCGGTGATAAGCGGGTCTACATAAATAGAAGAGGCATGATCAAGATATTAGTCGTCAGGTAGGAGAGTAAATGACCAAAGTGCTGATGATAGAGGATGATGAGGAGCTCGCTGAGATATTGAGCGAGTATCTCCAGAAGTTCAATATAGAGACACTAAACGTTCCGGAGCCCTTTTTGGGGCTAAGCGAGCTTGAAACCCACGACTTCGACCTTGTCATTCTCGACCTTAGCTTGCCGGGAATGGACGGCTTGGAGGTTTGCGAAGAGATTCGTAAAAGAAGTGACGTTCCTATCATAATATCTTCTGCTAGAAGCGATCTTACCGATAAAATCGTAGGTCTTGAAAAAGGGGCTGACGACTATCTTCCAAAACCCTATGATCCAAGAGAGCTTGTAGCGAGAATAAAGACGATCCTTAGGCGCATGGGAAGGGACTCCAAACGTATTGATGAGGATAAAAAAGATAGAGATATCAGGCTCGATGGAGAGAGCAGAATGATCTACTTCAAAAATACTCCTCTTCACCTTACGGCGGCCGAATACGGCATACTCTCATATATGCTCGAACATGCAAATGAAGTTGTTTCGAGAGAGGATCTCATCTACAATGTTGATGCCATTCATGAAGAGAGCTCTCTAAAAAGTATAGATGTCATCATAAGCCGAATACGGCACAAGCTCTCCGACAACCCCAAACAGCCGCGCTATATCCGCTCCGTTAGGGGGCTTGGGTACCGCTTGATTCCATGAGACGCGTATCGATATTTGTTTTTATCACCGCTATATTTCTTATGGCGATTCTTGCCGCCGGCACCGCATTTTACTTCTACTCGGTAGGGGACAGATATAGGCATACGCAGATGATGGTACAGCGCAATATTCTCTTTGCGCAAAACATACTTCTTAGGCTTGAGCGCAGCGGTACGACCGAAGAGATAGAAGATACTGCTTTAAAGTACGGAATGAGGTGGATAAAAGATAGAGATAAGGGTGTGACGCTTCTTAAAGATGCTAAACTTTTAGGAAGGCAGCCCACACCTTTCGGCTTTATAGACATGCTCGAAAAAGAGGGCAAGATATATCTTCTCATAAACAGTTTCGGTCGGCTTATTCTCTTTGAAGATCTCAAACTAAAACCTTACGACCCGAAGATTGTCTGGATCTACTTCGCTCTTACCGCTTTTGTAATGCTTCTTGTCTACTGGGCCATATGGATCAAGCTGCGCCCTTTGAAGTCTCTTCAAAAGTGTATAAGGGAGTTTGGCGAGGGCAAGCTCGATATAGAGTGCAGGATAGAAGGAAGTGACGAGATAGCACAGGTCTCTCAGGCTATAGATGAGGCTATAGGGAGAATAAGAGGGCTCATAAACTCGAGAAACCTCTTTGTAAGAAACATTATGCATGAGCTCAAAACCCCTCTTGCGAAGGGAACTCTGACCGTTCAGATGCTGCCGGAGTCGAAACAGAAAGATAGGCTTGAGACTATCTTCGCCCGTATGGACGGCGCCATAAGCGAGTTCGGAACCATCGAGCAGCTAAGCAGCGGCAGCTTCCCTATGAAAAAGAGAGCCGTCATGATAGAGGATCTTATAGATCAAGCAATAGACCTTGCCATGGTGGATAGAGATAGGGGTGAATACTCCATAGAGCCTGTTCGCATAGAGGTCGACTTCAAGCTCTTCAGCATAGCTTTGAAGAATCTGATAGACAACGCTATGAAATATTCCGGGCCGAAGCGCTTTAGGGTTGAAGCAGATTCGAAAAAGATCGTTGTTGAGAGCATAGGAACAGAGCTGGAGCATCCGCTTTCATACTATACTCAGCCCTATACCCAGGGAGATGGTGCGGTAAGCGGGCTGGGACTTGGGCTATATATTGTCGATATAATAGTCAAAGCGCACGAGTTCGATTTTGTATATGAGCATAAAGATGGAAGAAACAGATTTATAATCAGATTTTAAAGAAAAGCGGCTATAATTTCACTCCTTTATGACCCGTTAGCTCAGCTGGTAGAGCAATTCCCTTTTAAGGAATGGGCCGTTGGTTCGAATCCAACACGGGTCACCACTGCTAAGGTGCGGCGGTAGTTCAGC
>JAKIUX010000254.1 GCA_021647345.1 Hydrogenimonas sp. | reverse complement strand
TCCTAAAATGGCAGCACTCTTGAACGGATATATAGTTGCTCTGAAAAATATGGAGATAAAGAGTTTGGTCAAATGGGTCGATAATGAAGAGATGCTGCACCGTTTCTCCTCTTTGGGGGTTGACTACTTGAAAGGTTTTGCCGTATCAAACAGACCTTTGGATAGTGAAAATTTGATAAAAAGATATGGAGGTTAAGAGTATGCGTTATGGAGAGGAGATTGTTGAAAATTTTGATGTAGATAAAGATCTTGAGATATGGCCTAACAGATTCGAAAAAAACTACAAAATAACCATCACTCTTCCGGAATTTAGCTGTCTATGCCCAAGAAGCGGATATCCTGATTATGCAACTTTCGTTTTAGAGTATATTCCCGATATGTGGGTCGTGGAGCTTAAAGCTATAAAACTCTACATAAACTCTTTTAGAAATAGGCACATTAGTCATGAAGAGAGTGCTAATGAGGTTTTTGACGTACTCTATCAGAAACTGAAGCCAAAATGGATGAAACTTACGGCCGATTTTAATCCAAGAGGCAATGTGCATACGGTTATAGAGATCGACAGCGAGCAATTTAGCAAAGAGGTATAGTTTGAATGAGTAGAGGGGTTAAAACTTCACTCTTTTTTGTTTTGGTCCTATTTTTTATCGGCTGCGAAAGCGGTGTTCAAAAGGCCGGTATTATGGAGAGAGAGCAGAATAAGATCGGCTATGCCAACACAATTTTGAAAAGAGATGAAATGGTAGGCGACCAAGAGCTTAAAAAAGCTGAGCTACAGACACAAAAAGAGATAGCAAAATTGCAGATGCAAAAAGCTATAGAGGTGGAGAAGATAAAGGCTGAAGCCAAAAAGAGCGAGGTTTTAAGCCGAAAAGAGATAGCTATGAGAGAGGCTGAGCTTAAAGAGAGAGAGCTTGAGAAGAGAAGTAGCAGCGATAATTGGTTTATGATTATCGGAACTCTCTTTTTAGCTGCACTTTTGCTACTGCTTTACAAAATTTTCAGAGAGCATCAGAGAACAAAACTTCAGCTGCACAAAGAGAGAATGGTACATGAAGCGGCTATAAGAGAGAAAGAGCTTCAGGCGAAGATCATAGAGAAGATGTTAGATGCGGTTGGAGAGGGTAAATTGACTCCGGAGCAGCATGAGAAACTTCTTGAGTCTATGAGCGGCAGGCGGTTGACCCGCCGCTGAAAATCAGAGCTCCTTTATAAATCTTTTGTAGAGCATAGGAAGCAAAATCAGAGTCAATGCGGTAGATGAGATTAGACCAAAGATTACAACTATAGCCAGAGGTTTTTGAATCTCTGAGCCAGGTCCAGTAGCATAGAGCATAGGAACTAGCGAAAATGCCGCGATGGTTGCCGTCATAAGAACCGGTCTGAGCCTTCTTTTAGCTCCCTCTAAAACAACCTTCTCAACCGGCATCGATTTTAGAAGTTCGTTGAAGTAGCTTATCATAACCACTCCGTTAAGAACCGCGATACCCAAAAGTGCTATGAAACCTACCGAAGCAGGGACAGAAAGGTAGCTGCCGGTTATGTAGAGCCCAAAAATTCCACCCATCATCGCCAACGGTATCGTTGTGAAGATGATGACACTCTGAACTACAGATTTGAAGGTCATATATAGTATTAAGAATATCAGAACAAGCGCTATGGGTACAACTACAGTAAGCCTAGCCATCGTAGCTTGCTGATTTTTGAACTCTCCGCCGTATGTTATTGAGTATCCGGCCGGCAGTTTAACTTCAGTTTCTATCGATTTTTTCAAATTTTCTACGAATGTTACAAGGTCGATACCTGTAACGTTGGTCTGAATAGAGACAAAACGTCTTGCATGTTCATGTTTTATCTCTACAGGACCGCTGCTTCTTACTATGTTTACCACTTCAAGCAACGATATAGGCTCTCCGGTCGAGCCAACAAGGTATAGATCATCAAGATTTTTTCTGATGTAGTCGCCTCTTATGATAATGGGAAACTGCTTCATACCGTCATAGATAGTCCCGCTTTCAACTCCGCTTACAGCCGCTTTTACAAGGTGGGCGACATCACTCTTGTCAAGACCGTAGTTGCCGAGCTTCTCCTCGTTGAATACGAGCTCATGGTATGCGACCCCCTCGTTTTGGCGCATATATACATCTTGACTTCCCTCGCTCTTTTCGGTTAACTCTTTTATCTTTATTCCGAGCTTGTTTAGTTTATCTATATCCTCTCCGAAGATCTTGATGACAACGTCTCCTCTAGCACCTGTTAGCATCTCGGAAGTTCTCATCTCTATCGGCTGTGTGAAACTGTACTCTATGCCGTTTATCTTCTCGAGAGTTTGACGCATCTGATCTTTGAGCCACTCCATATCTGGCTTTCTCCACTCCGATTTTGGTTTGAAGACCAAGAATGTGTCGGTATCGTTCAGACCCATA
>JAKIUX010000253.1 GCA_021647345.1 Hydrogenimonas sp. | reverse complement strand
CCTATGACTACTATGTGGCAGGGCATAGCTCTACCTCTGTATCTCTTGCGGTCGGTGCGGCGAAAGCGATAAGACTACAAGGTGAAGAGGGAGAAAGGATCCCTGTCGTCATGATAGGCGACGGTGCTATGAGTGCGGGTATGGTTTACGAAGCCCTCAATGAGTTGGGAGATAGAAAGTATCCTGCGGTTATCATTTTGAACGACAATGAGATGAGTATTGCCAAACCTATAGGAGCTATTAGCCGTATACTCTCACACGCAATGGCCAGCCCTTTCTATCAAAAATTTAAAGAGAGGACCGAAAAGATGCTTGAGCATCTCCCTGACTCCGCTGCTTATATGGCTAAAAGAATGGAGGAGGGTATCAGAATGATAACTCCGGGAATTCTATTTGAAGAGATGGGTCTGGAGTATATCGGGCCTGTTAACGGTCACGATCTAGAGCAGCTCATAGAGACGCTACAGACCGCGAAGGAGATGGGCAAGCCCGTAATTGTCCACGCTCAGACGATAAAGGGGAAGGGTTACAAGATAGCCGAAGGGTATTACGAGCACTGGCACGGAGTAGGACCTTTTGACAAAGAGAGCGGAGAGAGTCTTAAGAAGAGTAACGGTAGAAGTGCCACTCAGATATTCAGCGAAAAACTTTGCCAACTTGCAGAGTCGGACGAGAAGATTGTCGGAGTTACGGCGGCTATGCCGAGCGGGACAGGAATGAAGCTTCTTATGGAGAAGTTCCCGAACCGTTTCTGGGATGTGGGAATTGCCGAGCAGCATGCGGTAACATCTATGGGGCCTTTGGCGAAGGAGGGTTTCAAACCGTTTGTGGCTATCTACTCCACCTTTTTGCAGCGAGGGTTCGACCAGGTAGTTCACGATATTGCGTTGATGAATCTGCCTGTAGCATTTGCCATAGATCGTGCCGGCATAGTGGGAGAAGATGGTGAAACACATCAAGGAGCCTTCGACATAGGATTTTTGCGAATTATTCCGAATATGACTCTTTTCGCCCCGAGAGATAACGACACACTTGAGCTTGCGGTGGAGTATGCCGCATCTTTTCCGACACCTTGTGCATTCAGATATCCGAGAGGCTCGATGATGCTTCAAAACGGCAGATACGAGGCGACACCTTTCGAGTTAGGAAGAGCTGAATATCTGGAGGAGAATGGAGAGATTTTATTAGTTGGTTACGGAAACGGAGTAGGGCGTGCCGTTGCTGTTGCCGATATGCTGAAAGAGAGTGGTGTGGAAGCGGCGATACTCGATCTGCGTTTCGTAAAGCCTCTTGATCTTGAGATGCTTGAAAAAGCTGCCGTGAGATTCAAAAAGTGGTTTCTTTTCAGTGACGGTGCGAAAATGGGAGGTGTCGCTTCAGCTATCGAGGAGGCGCTATCTCCAGAACTGCTTAGAAAAATTGAGATACGATCTTTCGAATATGATGACAGATTAATTCCGCATGGAAATACCAAAAAAGTTGAAGAGTCCCTTGGGCTTTTGCCGGAACAGATAGCAGAGAAAATTGTGTTAAGTTTAGAGAAAAAGTAGATTAACCCTCTGGAAAATCAAAAATCAAGTGAAGCTTCTTTTCTGCAACATCTATCATAAAATGTCTTGGTTGCGATAGCTTCGCTAAAAGCCTCATCTTGCCTCAATGAGGTTTAGTTTTTCACGGTGCATTTTAATACTTAAGGCCAATACTACAAAGAGCATCAGCTCTTTGTAGTGGCGTTATTAGAGTTCGTCAGCGTGTTTTTCGAGGTACTCAGCGACACCGTTAGGATCAGCTTTCATTCCCTCTTCACCTTTGTGCCATCCAGCGGGGCAGACCTCTCCATGCTCGTTGGTAAAGTGCATAGCGTCGACCATTCTAAGCATCTCGTCTATATTTCTGCCTAGAGGAAGATCGTTGATAACAGCATGTCTAATTGTACCGTCTGTATCGATGAGGAAAGATCCTCTAAGCGCTACACCGCCATCAAGAAGCACATCATAGTCGCGAGCTATATCTTTTGTCAGATCGGCTACGAGAGGGTAACGAACCTGCCCTATACCGCCTTTTTCAACTGGGGTATTCTTCCATGCGAGATGGGTGAAGTGAGAGTCTACGGAACATCCGATTACATTTATGCCTCGGCTTGTGAACTCGTCAAGCCTATGGTCGAAAGCGATGATTTCTGAAGGGCATACGAATGTGAAGTCGAGAGGATAGAAAAAGAGTACGGTACCCTTTTCGCCAAAGTTTTCGTAGAGGTTGAAATTGTCGACAATTTCGTTATTGCCAAGAACCGCGTTTGCGGTAAAGTCAGGCGCTTTTTTTGTAACTAGCATTATGAATTCTCCCTTGATAAGATTTTTTGAGGAAAAATTATATCACAATGAAATGGAAAAATAGATAATTTAGCGGCATTAATATTTTACGAATAATTGG
>JAKIUX010000009.1 GCA_021647345.1 Hydrogenimonas sp. | reverse complement strand
ACTCTCCATAAATGAATTGTTCGTCCTAAAATCGACTAAATCTCTTTTTCTAAAAAAAAGAGCAAAAATCTCTCAAAGGTTGTTACTTACTTTCCGGTTGTCAAAGATCTCGTCTGACACTACATTAATTAAATAATGTCTCACAAACTCTTATCTCTCCCAAACTCAGGAGCTCGTCGTTTGTGGACGGGAATTATAGCAGGTAGAACAAGGGTTGTCAAGGGCTTGGAGGTTTTTAGGTCAAAATTTTAAATTTTAACCTAAAGTTTGTGAACATAGCCGGTCTCAGGCTCTATGGCAATGGTAAAACTTCCGCTATCAGCAGTAAACTTTATCGTGCAGCGCTCATGGATTAAATCAAGAGGATCGTCACCTAAAGTTGTTTGGTATGGTCTGCCTAAATGGTCAAATGCGATATATTTGTTATTTCCACAACTATTAGAAAAAACCAAATTTGTAATTCCATATTTTTTTGTTATCATTATTTCTGAGGTCTCATCTTCAGCAAGGTCACAATTGTTCGAGACAAAAAGATGCTTTCTATCTGTAGGGTTTATGGCTGAGCCATCTTTCTCAACACCATCTTGTTTATCCAGATCCCTGCCGACAACATAATACAAATCACCATTAATGCAACTTCTAAAACTCATCTGCCAGCGCGTCTTATGCCAATCTTGATCTGTCGGATCATATCTGTCGTCTATCATTGCAAGATGCTGAGTGTAGCGGATATGAGAAATTATCTGATCGGCCGCCTCTTGAAGTTTCGAGTCGGAAAAACGCGGGATTATCAAAGCGGTCATAATGCCAACTACCAGCATAACAAAAACAAGTTCTAAAAGTGTAAAAGCCTTTTTCATTTGCAGAGCCTCGGGTATAATCGGTTTTTTCCAATTATACCACAAGGCTGTAAAAAGAGGAGTCTGTTACTTTATCTCTTCAGCAGGCTTGACATCATAAAGAATATCATCGAACGGATGTCGATACATAGGCATAGCAAGACGCTTCTCATCAAGAATGTGGCCAATAAACCCTATAGTTCTTCCAAGAATAAAGAAGGAGTTTAGAGTTCCACTTTCGATAAATTCGTCGATCTCTTTTTCGCTGTATCCGAGAGCGCGCCACATATCTACCATAAGAATACCAATGGTGCCGTCGACGTTGAGAATGAGGTTATCTTTTTTAGATGTCGTCAACTGCTCAACTTCAAGAGCGTAATCAAGAAGTGAAGTGCTTGGGAAGAACTCGTTGGCATATTTTTTAAGACCCTCTACTCTCTTATCGGGATTTCTAAGAGATTTAATTCTGTGTCCGATGCCCGGAATAGGTATACCCTGTTTCTTCATATAGGCAAGGAACTCTTGAGGAGTCATATTGTTGTCGTTTGCATATTTGAAGTACTTCGCAGCTCCATCAATAGCGCCGCCAAAGCGTGGACCTATAGTAAGAAGACCTGTAACAAGCGACTCTACTACAGATTTGCCGGCACGCGCCGTTACTTTGGCATTGTGAGCGCCAGATACGGCCGGTCCATGGTCTGCAACAGTTTTTATAACTGTCTCTATAAAGTCGGTCGCCCACTTCGGATAGACTTTTTTAAACCAAAGAAGACTTACAACATCTCCGATACTCTTTCCTGTGTCTGGTGTAGCTACCGAGCTTATCGGATACCCTGCATAGGTAGCCTCTTCACCGCGGTCATCGCTAATGGTACAGATAAAGTTCTTCGGCTTTCGAGTTTTCGGAATGGCTCTTACTTCCGGCTCCTCTATCTCGCTTATAACACCCTTTTTTCTAAGGTCACTATAGACTTGATGAATCGTCTGAGGCAGGTCGTTAAAGCTGTTTGGAACATGTATACCGGCTTCACGCATCGCCGCATTTTTAGCTTCGGCTGTCTCTCTTTCTGCATTAGCACTTGCGCCGGCATGACCGAACTGAACACCGCTGCTGAAGTGTTTTGCTATGGTTCCAATACACCATGCGATAATTGGTTTTTTGATTTTTCCGGATTTTACCGCTTCAATAACTTTATACTCTTCTACACCGCCAACTTCACCAAGGAGTATCATATATTTGACATCCGGGTTCTCTTCCATTCTAAGAAGGTGGTCGATGAATACCGATCCGACAAATCTGTCGCCGCCGATGGCCACACCCTCTGCAACACCGTCGGCATTAAGAGAGATGATGTTGCAAAGCTCGTTGAAAAGACCTCCTGAGCGTGTTACAAGACCTGCGCTTCCGGCTCTGTGGAGTTTAGATTTTATGATGTTCTCTATGGTACCGCCGATATTCGCAATTTTGAATGCACCGGGAGTTATGGCACCGACTGTCGCAGGACCTATAATCAATATGCCGTTATCTCGTGCTGCCTGGTTCATCTTTCTAGCAAGTCTTTCAGGAATACCTTCGGCCGTTACCATTATTGTCTTGAACTGGTCACCCATGTTGATGGCTTCCATAGATACGTCGTAAGCCGTTCTGAAAGAAGCAAAATTTAGAAGAACGTCGGCATTTTTATGCTCATTTACCGCATCTGCCGTAGTTCTATAGAGAGGAACCATGATCTCATCGGGTCCATAGAAGAACTTTTCGAACTTGTTTGAGCTTGTAGGAGCCACTATAGCCGCGACAGATGGCTTTTCGCGTCCGATCACGTAGTCATAGTCGAGCATTCGCTGTATCGCGCTCTTGTTATTGTTCCAAAAAATCGCTTGTGTATCTTTTGTAAAAAGTCTGTTGCTCATATTCTTACTCCCTTACTTCTCAAGTGCCATACGTACGATATCTGTTACATGCGTTTCCGGTCCGTAGACCTCCATATAGAGACCGAGTCTCTCCGCAGCATCTTTGATATCTTTTAGACCCTTTTCATAGTTAGGTCCGCCTCGTCGAACATATATTTTGGTATCGTGCTCTTTTAGTTTGTCCGCATACTTTTCAAGCGCTTTGATAATACCTGTAAAGGTCTTCGCCACATCGGTAAAGTTGGCTATAGCTCCGCCGATTATGAGAACCTTCCCTCTTGGATCTTTATATCTTGTCATAAGATCAAAAATTGTCTCGGCATAAAACTGTGTCTCACTCTCAGTAGGTCCGCCTGAGTACTCTCCATAGTTGGCGAGGTCTTTAACACCCGCAAGGTCGGCTATCGTGTCGGCATATACGACGGAAGCTCCACCTCCAGCAACCATTGTCCATATGCGACCTTCAGGGTTCAAAATCGTAAGCTTCAAAGATGCTCCAGATTTTGCGTCAGCTTCAGCAATCGCCTTCTCTTCAGGAGACATATCTTCCATCCCAAAAGGTGTCGGGAACTCTATATCTCCCCACTTATCTTTCATGAGGAAACCGGCCGTATCATCAAGACGGGCTACTAGGTCAAGAATGTGCATATCGTTTCCTACCATTACGATAGGGTTTATTTCGAGATATGCAAAATTCAGATCGCGGTAGAATTTGAAAAACTGGATAGCAAAAGATGCGAATCTCTCTCTGTTTTCAGCCGGAATTCCATCAGGAACATTTGCCTTAATAGCGCGCTCCATCTCGTCGTCACTCATTGTGATAGGAATACGAACCTCGTTCACCTTCTCTTCCCATCCCTCTTCTACCTCCATACCGCCTTCTGCAGACATATAAAGAACATCATCTTCATCGACAACTGTAGCAGATATGTAGTACTCCTGATCCTGGGTATGAGGAGTGAAAGGCTCTACAATAAAGTGCGTGAGCTTGCCTTTTTGACCTGTAAGAAGCGTCACTTCGTGACTCTGCTTCTCTTCTATCCATTTAGCGGCGTCTTCAAGAGTTACATCTCCAGGCTTTTCCACCTTGAAAAGAACCAGATCGTTCTTTCCTCTTTTTCCGAAAAGCATATCGGGCTTGGCTACCAGGGGCTCCTGGTTCAGCCACTCAAATCCGTGCTCTTTAGCCTTTTGTCGCAGTTCGTCCGCGCTGGTAACGAGGACAGATTTGAAACTGTAGTGAAAGCCATCGAAATAGTCGTTCCAATGTTTGGCGAAAATGGCTTTACCGTCATACTCACGTATCGCTCTTTGAGCCATCATAACTCCTTATGATTTTTATTGGACAAGTCTACCATTATTTTTTCAAGTCAATACTTATTTGTAAGTTTCTCGATCATTTATTTACCAAACTGTTTATTTTCGAAACATAACAGCTCTCAAGCTCTCTGTTTCTGTATCGAATCGAAACTTTTTTGCACTCATCTGAGAGGCATCTATGGCTCAAAACCATATCTTCATCACTTTTCACGCCATAAAATTCAAGCTGGTACATCAGCTCTTTGTCTGATACTCTGACTTTATAAAACCCATCTCTTTTCAAAGCTTTTGCGCACCAATATGGGAAGTAGAAGTTGGCAGCAAAATGCTTTTTCGGCTCTTGCATAAGGAGAAAGAGCGGTTTATGAAAAAGAAGCAGCACTGTATTTATAGCCAATACACCTAAGACCAAAGCCGCAAGATATTGATAGCGGCGACGAAAGATAGGTAATCTGACACGATATGTCTGAAAAAATATCTTCACCATTAGAGGTACCGCTACGACTACATATGGCGCGAAATCCTGTACAGCTATCTTCTGTCTTATTGAGAAGAGCAGAGAGAGAACCAAAACGATGAAGCTGACGAACCAAATTATATCTTTCTCACCCTTTATGAGGATCCGATAGAGAGAGTAGAAGAAGTAGAGAAACAGAAAAGGTGAAAATATCGCTGCATAGAGCCCTACGGTATCAGCAAAGTAGTTTTTTGGCTTGCCCTGAACATCGAATCCGTAGATCAATAAAGAGAGAGAAAAAAGTGTGAGTGTCCATAAGGCAAAACCCCTCTCTTTTCTATATATGGAGTATAGGAAAAGAGCAAAAAGTATGACTACACTGCTTCTGTCTACCACCAAGAAGAGAGGAAGAAGAGCCATAGCCGCATTTTTACGATTATTCAGCCACTGAAGTAGAAAAAGCTGATATAGAGCGAGAATAAGACCCGTCGAAGATGCAAGTACAGCGGAACTGACTATGCCGGGAAGAAAAAGGAATATCAAAACAGATACTATAACAGAAACTTCATCTTTCAGCAGACGCCTGCTTAGCTGATAGAATAGGAATAGATTGATCAGATGGAGCAGAAGAAAAGGGATGCGGATATTAATGAAGTCCGCTGAAGGAGCCAGATTTTTGCCAAGATGCATCATGATATGCACAAGATCGTGCCCGGCAAAAAATATTTTGGCTTCGGTGGGGCTAATAGGCAGCCCCCATGCAACCCATAGCAGAACGATAAGGTGAAGGGTTAATAGCAGTGTCGCGGCAACCCTCAATCGTAGCATCGTCAAAGTTTCAGAAAGTTGTCCAACATAAGGTGGCCATGTTCGCTCATGATCGATTCCGGGTGAAACTGCACTCCGTAAACGTCGAAGCCTGGAATCTGCAGCGCCATTATTTCATGGTCGTCATGGCTGTAAGCGGTGGGCACTACACTCTCGGGCAGACTCTCTTTCTCCACTACGAGAGAGTGGTAGCGTGTCGCTACAAATGTGTCGGGCATGAATTTGAATATGGGTGATTCTATATGAATCTCCATCGTAGAAGTCTTTCCGTGCATAAGGTTTTTCGCCCGAACTATCTTGCCGCCGAAAGCCTGCGCAATCGTCTGGTGCCCAAGGCATATCCCGAATATCGGCGTATCTTTATGGAACTTTTTTACAACATCGAGACTGACACCCGCTTCATCCGGTGTCGCCGGACCGGGTGAGATGATGATCTTTGCCGGCTTCAAAGCGGCTATCTCTTCCACGCTCATCTCATCGTTTCTTATAACCCTCAAATCTGCCCCCAGCTCTAGGCAGTATTGGACTATATTGTAGGTAAAGCTGTCGTAATTATCTATCATCAAAACCATAATTAGCACACCTTTTGGTTATTATATCGTTTCAGATCTTCACTCCAGAAGAACTCTATCCACTCTTTCGCCTCAGCAGCCCAAAAATCGGGCTTGAACTTCGATCTCTCTTTATAAAAGAGAGTAGCTGTATAAAAACTCTTGCTCGGATAACTTTTTTTAAGCAGCCGCGTAACAGCTAAAAGGGTATCTCCGGTATCTGATATATCATCCACTATAAGGATTTTTTCATGCTCTTTTAAATCTGGAATGTTGAAAATTTCTGGCTTTTGAAGCTTTCTGGTATCTTCATAGCCAATGGCGTTTATAAGATAGATTTTGCGAATGCCCAAAAACTCCCCCAACATATGAGCCATCGTCATTCCACCTCTGGCGACGGCTACAATGGCTTCTATATCTTTGGGAACCATCTGCGCTACTTTATGAAGATCTTCAAGAAAATTTTCATATTCGTATCGAAGAGTCTGCATCACCAAACTTTCAGCTCATTATAGAGGCTATCGCGCTCTACCGGTGTGAATCCGCTCTCCTTTATAAGATGCACGAACTCATCTAGCGGCATGCCGTACGAGCTGCCGGCACCGGCGGCTGCCTGTATAGACTCTCGCTCAATCGTTCCGTCAAGATCGTTGGCGCCATACTCTTGAGCTATCAGTGCCAAGTTGATGGTGGCGGTAACCCAATAAGCCTTTATGTGCGGAATGTTATCTAAAACTATTCTGCTTACGGCGATCGTTTTCAAAATCTCTTGTCCTGTCGGAAACTCTTCAACCTTCAGATAGTTGTTCTCTCTCTGATAGACCAGCGGAATGAAGCAGTTGAACCCTCCTGTCTGATCCTGCAGATCTCTGAGTCTCAACATATGATCTACCCTATGAGCCCTGCTCTCTACATGCCCAAATAGCATCGTTGCGTTGCTCTTCTTTCCTCTTTCGTGCCATTTGCGGTGTATGTCGAGCCAACCCTCCGAGGAGACCTTCCCTTTGCAGATATATTCGCGTACCTTCTCGTCGAAGATCTCCGCACCTCCTCCCGGCATAGAGTCTACCCCGTTTTCTATCATTCTATCGAGTATCTCCTCGTAACGCATACCATACTCTTGGGCCAAAAAATTTATTTCGGCAGCTGTCAGAGCCTTGATGTGAATTTCAGGCAGCTCCTCTTTGATAGCCTTGAACATACCGAGATACCACTCGATTCCAGCTTCAGGATTGTGGGCTGAGACTATATGAACCTCTTTGGCACCGTTTCTCCAAGAGTTTTTTGCTATAGAGACTATCTCATCTATACTCATAGTGTATGGATTCGGATTTTTCCTGCTTGCGCTGTATGCGCAGAACTTGCATATATCTTTGCATATGTTTGTAGGATTTATATGGCGATTTATATTGAAGTATGTCTTTTTGGAGTGCATCCTTTTTCGTATCTCGTCAGCAAGAGTTCCGAGAGTAAATAGATCTAAATCGTACAGCTCAAGCGCCTCTGGCATACCTATGCGTTCGCCGCTGCGCACCTTTTGAACAACATCCATTAGAGTGCCCCATGTTAAAATTTTCGCTATTATATCCAAAAAGAGAAGGGATTAAGCGAGATGGATCTCAATATGGAGATAGAGTCTTTACTGGAGCAGGATGCACCCGACTTTCAGATATCGAAGCTGCTAAAA
The DNA here is from genome assembly GCA_021647345.1 of Hydrogenimonas sp. Lineage (GTDB taxonomy): Bacteria > Campylobacterota > Campylobacteria > Campylobacterales > Hydrogenimonadaceae > Hydrogenimonas. The sequence continues at coordinate 5,137 of JAKIUX010000009.1, read as the reverse complement.
AGTGCCCTAAAGGAGTATCTTGAGAATCTCGAAGAGATATTCAAAGAGACCCAGGGCAAAGCCTTTCTGGTTCACCACACAAAAAGGGTCGACCTCTTCTTGTCAACCATTTACAGAGTTGTACTGCGAAAAATGTTTCACCAGTTTCAGCCTATGAGAAACTCGGTGCCCATAGCACTTGTAGCGCTTGGCAGCTACGGAAGAGAGCAGCTTTGCGTCCATAGCGACATAGATTTGATGATAGTTTATAAAGATACCCCCGGCTACAATATCAAAGAGATAATAGAAAAGATACTCTATATAGCCTGGGATGCCGGATTTCAGCTCGGACACAGAGTGCACGAAGTCTCGGAACTTCCGGATGTTGCAAAAAGCGATATAACAATAAAGACGGCCCTCATGGAGTCAAGATTCATCATTGGCTCCAACTTCATCTGGATGGAGACGGAAAGAGCCTTGAGTCGAATACGCAAAGATAATCCGAAAGCCTATGTCAACAGCAAGCTCGCCGAAGCTCAGAAAAGGCACGAGAAGTTCCCTATATCGATGGAGCCGAACATAAAAGATGGGATAGGCGGCATGAGAGATGCCAACCTAGTCTTCTGGATAGCCTCAGTAAGGCATAATGTCTTCAGACTCAAGGAGCTTGTCGGCACGGTACTTGACGAAGCGGACTATACCGAGTATAGAACAGCGCTCGAGTTCATATTTAGAGTCAGAGCGGCTCTGCATCTAGCGGCTAAAAAGAAAGAAGATACCTTAAGACTCGAACTGGTACCAGGCGTGGCATCTCTTCTTGGAATCGGAAAAAAGAGCCCTGAAAAGGCGCAAAAAGAGCTGGTTACTCGTACGCTGCAATCCCTCGATACGATAAGAAAAAAGACATCTTACTGGAGCGGCCTGCTCGCAAAGCCCTATATCTTCGATAACAGAAACATACCCCTTCTTAGAAAAGAGTATATAGAGCAGGGAGTCTTCAGGTGCCAATACAGAATCTACGCCAAACGGCAGATGAAGCCTAAAACGTTTCTATACTATCTTAAACTTCTTATTAGGGAGGCTCAAAACATACCTATAGAAGCAGATCCCTCCTTTTGCCATCTAATAGATAGAACAAAAGTACCCAAACCTAAAGGAAAACAGCTTATCGGCGCTATTAGGCAGATATTCTATCTCCCATACAGCTCATCTGTCATAGAGACGCTTTTTAAAAGCGGCAAATTGGCATCTACCGTTACCGCCATGAAGAGGGTGATGCACCTGCCGCAGTTCGACGGTTACCACCACTTCCCTGTCGATATACACTCCATCAACACTCTAAAAGAGCTCGATATGCTCGATCATGAGTTGCTTCTGCAGCTATTCGATAGGCTCGACAGAGACTCCAAAGCGATGCTGAAACTGGTCGCACTTCTGCACGATGCGGGAAAAGGGAGAGTGAGAGATCACCACGATGTTGGAGCGGATCTCTTCAAGGTTTACGCGAAGAAGCTCGGTTTCGACGAGGAGTTTATAAAAGAGGGGTCCCTTCTTATAAAGTATCATACAAGAATGACGAAAACGATCCACAACGAAGATATCTACGACGAATCTACAATATCAAAATTCGCCGCACCTCTTGGGTCGCAAAGGATACTCGATATGCTCTTCATTCTAACCTACTGCGACGTAAGAGCCGTCGGCGAGGGTGTATATAACGCATTTACCGACAGAATGCTGAAGACTCTCTATTTCGCCGCTTCAGATATTCTTGAAAAGCCGGCGATCATAGACGAGACAGCAAAGAGGCTGCGCAAAGAGAGCGCCTTGAAAAAGCTTGAAAATTTCAAAAATCTGCCAAGAAGTATGCAGAAAAAGATTCTCTCTATAGAGTCTAATCTCTTTTTCATAAAACACTCCGCTTCGGAGATTCTGAAGATATGTCTTCACGCAAGAGGGGTTCTTGACTATGAGATGAAGGTTGAGACGAGAGAGCCCCTGAAGATCGAGATCTACCGAAAGGTACCCATAAACCTCGGCTATCTCTTAGGAAAACTAAGCCATTTAGAGCTAGTAGGCATGGAGATTTTCAAACTCTTTGAGGGTGTGAAATATTTCGTTTTGGAATTTAACGACAATATATCGGCAGATGAAGTTGCAGCGGTTGAAGAGATAGTCCACAACTCTTTCGATATGAAAAAGAGTATTAGACTCACCAAGCCGAAAATCAAGCAAAAAGAGATATCGATCGACTGTGAACACTCTAAAACATACGCCACTATGCAGATAAAGACGGCCAATCAGCGTGGCCTAATGGCTTATGTGGCGCACTATTTCGACAAACTCGGCATAGATATAGCTTCAGCCGTTATAACAACAAGAAAACATCGGGTCAACGACTTCTTTCTGATAGAGAAAAACGGAAATTTCTGCAAGAATATTGAGAAGATAATGGAGAGTCTGACTCAAGATTAAGTGCTAAAAAATCGAAACTTTTTTCAGGCAAGATGAGTTTTTAGTGAAGCTAACGTAATTGAGATGTTTGATTAAGGTATAGAAGCTCTGCTTCCTTTAACGACTATCTATTATCGACTAAACCTCAAAATCTTTGTTAGCTTTATAGTTTTCAGAGGTTTCAGCGAGCCAAACTCTCCGGCAAATGCCGGAGCATCTATCAGTGGCCGCAGCCGCCGCCGGAGTGGCCGCCTGTTGAGCATGCGGATACACCTGGAGGTGTTGTAGGCTGTATAGCTTCGTTGCTAACGCCGCCCTCTTCATTTATCTTTTCGATTATGCTCCACAGCTCTTCAGCCGCCTTCATATATCTCTTTGCCGTTTCACTTTCGGGGTAGTGGTAAGTTATAGGTTTACCTTCGTCACCGCCTTCTCTTACCGCAGGTTCGATAGGAATCTGCGCAAGAAGTTTGCTGTCGTACTCTTTAGCCACAGCCTCTGCGGTTCCTCGCCCGAATATGTCGCTTTCGGTTCCGCAGCTGGGGCAGATGAAGCCGCTCATGTTCTCCACAACACCAGCGATAGGAATATTGAGCTTCTTGAACATATCGAGACTTCTTCTGGAGTCGTCAAGAGAGACCTTTTGAGGAGTGGTGACAGTTATACCGGCAGTTACGGGAACACTTTGGGCTAGCGTCAGCTGTGCATCACCGGTTCCCGGAGGCATATCTATAACAAGTACGTCAAGATCGCTCCAGAGAATATCTCTTAGAAACTGCTCAATCGCTTTCATAACCATTGCGCCTCTCCATATTAGAGACTGCCCCTCATCCATGAGCACTCCCATACTCATAACTTCCACTCCGTAGGCATTGATCGGTTTCACTTTGTTTCCAACAACATCGGGTCTTAGCTCCTCTATACCCATCATTCGAGGAACGTTAGGTCCGTAGATATCGGCATCGAGCAAGCCCACTTTTTTACCCTGCATAGCCAAGGCGATGGCAAGGTTTACCGAAGTGGTAGATTTGCCTACCCCCCCTTTTCCCGAACTTACCATTACAAAGTTCTTGACCTGCGGCGCAATATTTTTGCCGTGGCTTGATGTCTCTCTGGGCATCTTGGGCTGCATAATCATAGGGATCACCTCAGAAGCGCCCGCCATCTCCAATTTTGTCTTGATCTCATCCTCGAGAGCCTTCTTCACTTCCGGAGCGCTGGAAGTGATCTCTACAGTCACCGCCACGCGTCCTCCATCTATCTCAATAGCCTTAACAAATCCGAAAGTCACGATATCTTTCGTAAATCCCGGATATGTTACGGTCGAAAGTACCTCTTTAACCTCTGCTTCTGTCATTATCTCTCCTATAGTTTTTTGTTTGTTTCGCCAGAAGATACGCTCATGAGCCTTAAGTTTCTATTAAATTCAGAAATTAGACTCGATGAGCGCGCGCACTCTTTTTTTGAATATCAGCTTGCGGCCGTATCGAATGAGCTTACGTCAACATTTCCCTCTATAAGATCCTGGCTGATCTTGTAGCTGCAGAACTTGGGGCCGCACATCGAGCAAAACTCCGCCTCTTTGAATATATCCTGCGGCAGAGTCTCATCATGATATTCCCTGGCTCTGTCGGGATCAAGAGCAAGCTCAAACTGCCTGTTCCAATCAAATGCGTATCTTGCGTCGCTCATAGCATCGTCGATATCTCTCGCACCTTTTCTGCCTCTGGCGATATCGGCGGCATGTGCAGCAATTTTGTAGGCTATGATACCCTCTCTTACATCGTCGGCGTTAGGAAGCCCCAGATGCTCTTTGGGTGTGACGTAGCATAGCATACTCGCACCGTGCCACCCGCCTACAGCGGCACCGATAGCACTGGAGATATGGTCGTAGCCTGCAGCTATATCGGTAACGAGAGGCCCCAATATATAGAAAGGTGCTTCATGGCAATACTCTCTTTCGAGCTTCATATTGCGCTCAATCTGATTCAAAGGAACGTGACCGGGTCCTTCTATCATCACCTGTACATCCTTCTCCCAAGCTCTTAGGGTGAGCTCTCCGAGAACCTTGAGTTCCCCAAGCTGCGCCTCGTCGCTTGCGTCGTAGAGACAACCCGGCCTTAGAGAGTCCCCAAGAGACAATGAGACATCATATCTGCGGCAGATATCGAGAATATCGTCGTATGCAGTGTAGAACGGATTCTCTTTATGGTAATGCATCATCCAGGCCGCCATCAAACTGCCTCCGCGGCTTACTATTCCCATCTTTCTCTTTGCGATAAGAGGCAGGGAGCGTAAAAGAAAACCGGCGTGAATCGTGAAGTTGCTTACCCCCTGCTGGGCCTGCCGCTCTATCACTTCAAGCATTGCATCTATTGTCAAATCTTCGATACGATTGTTGCAGTCGTGAAGAATCTGATACATAGGAACGGTACCTATAGGAACCTCAGCATGCTTTATAACCTCCTGCCTGATCATATCGAGATCTCCGCCGGTAGAGAGATCCATAATCGTGTCGGCACCATACTTTTGACACACCTTAACCTTCTCAACCTCGCCGGCGGCATCGCTCGCTACCGCCGAAGACCCTATGTTGGCGTTGATCTTGCATGTCGCCGCCATACCTATGGCCATCGGTTTGAGTTGATGAGGGTTGATGTTGGCCGGAATTATCATTCTGCCTCTGGCCACTTCGCTTCTGACC
>JAKIUX010000252.1 GCA_021647345.1 Hydrogenimonas sp. | reverse complement strand
AATCTTATATATTGCGGCGTAATTCTTTTCGGCGAAGTATCTCATAGCCGAAGCGTAAAGATTGGCTCTATCGATCAGCTCTCTTGCCTCCTCCTTCATATCGGGAAATTCCATAAGCTGAGCCGCCATGCGTGCAGCTTCCGCATAGTTTCCCGACTCCAGCTCTTTAGCCGACTTCAAAGCTATAGCTTCGGCCACTCTCTCTATCTTTTTGTACTCTTCAAGCTCCATTATCGCAGGATAGCGCTTAGCAAGCTCTATCGCCCCTTTGAAATCTCTTTTTGCAACCATCTTCATAAAGAGCTTGTATATCTCTTTTTCATTGAAAAGCGCCTGTATCAGAGCACTTTTGCTCGATATGCCTCTAAAGGGTTTAAGAATCTCTTTGGCTCTATCTTCTCCGCCGTTTTGAAGAATTATCTTCTTAGCTTGCGAAAATAGCCTCTCCCACTCCTTCTCCATCGCTTCGTAGTATCTATTCTGCTTCAACATTGGATATTTTGCGGCCATAGAGTAGGCGAGTTGGAACTTCTTATGCTCCACCGCAGCCTTGAAGTGCTGAAAATCTTTGAAATCGTTTAGAAGCTGCTGAACCAATAGCCGTTTCGAAGCCTCCACACAGAAGGGTTCGAGCACCTTTTTCGCTTCCTCTCTCTTACCGAGCTCAAGAAGCGAGATAGCTTTCTGGAACCTCTCGCTCCATAGCGCTTCGAGCTCCACATAAGCCCTGCTGTATCTAAGCAGCGGATTCTCTTCGGCCAGCCTATATGCGGAAGCGAGATCTCCTTTAGCTATATACTCCTCCATCTGAGCGCTCTCTTTAAGAGGTGCGTTGAAGGTTACCTCCCCGCCGGCGAGACCGACTATCAGATGATTCCCTTCAGATGCGTAGCAGAGCTTGCTGACAGGTTTCAAGTAGTGGAGATATCTCAAAGAGATCAGTTCGTAACTCTCAAGATCATAAAGAGATACGATTCCGCTCTTGTCTGCCGCAAAGAGAAACCTCTCATCAGGTGTTACCGTAAGAGCCGTAACCTCGTCGAGCATCTTCTTTAGTCTCTTTACAACCTTGGCCGAGAAGTAGTCCCATATAACGATCTCTCCAGCTTTATCGGCCGCTACAAGTCTATGCCTCCCTATAAAAAGTAGTCCGGTAATAGCTTTAGAGTGCCCTTTGAGCCTAAAACCTTGAGAAAGAGATGAGACGTTTGTAATTATTATTTTCCTATCAAAACTGCCTGTTGCGATCCACTGCCCATTTTTGCTAAAAGCTATAGCCGTAACAAAGTCTGAGTGGTGAGGCAAAGAGGCAACCATACGCCCTGTAGAGAGGCTCCACAAAAATGTCTTTCCATCCTGCCCTCCGGTAGCCAGATATCCATGTTTTTTGCTAATGCAAAGGCTCTCTACATCACCTTCGTGCCGCTTAAAACGGTAAATGAGCCTCTTGTTCAATCCATTAAAGACTGCAACACCCTCCTTTTTGACGCAGAAAGAGACATATTTTCCATCTTCAGACACATCGGCCCCCTGAAGCAGATTTTCGCTCTGCGCAAGGGAGGTTTTGAAACCATCTTTCAAGGCGATAGGATTAAGAGTGAAGAGTCTGTAGCTGTTGGAGCTGTCGAGAATGGCGACTCTCCCGCCTTTGAGCGCCTTTATGGCCGATATTGTATGGCGAAACTGAAGCCTCTTTTCAATAATCATAGAAAGCTCGCTATCTCAATGGTTCTCTTCAAATCTGAAGCCGTGCTCGTGAAGCATCTTTTTTATAAGCTCCTGATGCTCCTTCCCTTTTGTCTCCAGAGCTATAGAGACATAGGCGTCACCGAACTTAAGATCAAGAGATGTTCTATCGTACCCTATCTGAACTATGTTGGCCTGTGCATCCTTCAGAATTTGAGTGAGGGTCATAAGGCTGCCCGGTTTGTCGACGAGAGTCACTACGAGCTTCATCTTGCGGTACGACTTCAAAAGCCCCTTCTCTATAATAACGGAGAGCATTGTCACATCTATGTTTCCGCCGCTAAGGAGCGAAACTATCTTCGAACCTTTAGGGAACCCTATCTTATCGTGTACTAAAGCCGCGACACCTACCGCTCCGGCTCCTTCAACAACAAGTTTCTGTTTCTCCAGAAGATACAAAATGGCGTTGGCTATCTCTTCGTCGTCGACCAGAATCATATCGTCCACATACTTCAATATGTAATCAAGAGTTTTAGAGGAGGTGTCTCTCACCGCAATACCGTCTGCTATGGTTCTAACCTCAACCGTATCTATAGCCTTTTTCGCATCAAACGATAGCTTCATTGCGGGCGCTCCCGAAGCAGCCACTCCTATCACTTTCGTCTTGGGCGAGAGAGATTTAACGGCTACGGCGACTCCGCTTATAAGGCCGCCCCCTCCTACCGGCACCAAGATCGCGTCCGGCTCGGC
>JAKIUX010000251.1 GCA_021647345.1 Hydrogenimonas sp. | reverse complement strand
GAATCTTTCCTGTAAGTGTCTCTACAAGTTTATGGCTTTCTGTTATGGCTTTAGTATCTTCCGCAAGCTTTTCGTTCAATTTTTCAACCATGCTTTTCGCTTTTATCACCTCTTTATCAATGATTTTTGAATTTTCCGTATCCTCTTTGCTTAGGTTGTTGACATGCGCAATTTTCTCATTTGCCCCGCTCATCTTCTCATAAGAGTTCTCACTCACTTCTACAAGCTTCTGCATAGATTCGGCATTGGTTCTAACTCTGGCCGATACATCTTCGACAGACTGCACGATAGAATTTATTGTTATATTTATCTCCCCGAGGCTCTTTTGAGTCTTCTCCGCAAGATTTCTTACTTCATCTGCTACTACGGCAAAGCCTCTGCCGTGTTCTCCCGCTCTTGCCGCCTCTATTGCGGCATTGAGCGCAAGAAGATTGGTTTGGTCGGCAATATCAGATATCATTCCAAGCACATCTTTGATCTGCGCTGTTGTTTCTCTAAGGGCATGAAGCTGCTCTGAGACCTCGATACTCTTTTCGTGTTGTGTATTTACATCTTTGTGCAGTAAAGATATTCCTCTTTGAGCCTCCTCTATCATTTGGCTCGACTCTACTATCTCATCTTGAAGTTTTTGGGAGTACTCTATGTTAAGTCTGCTCTCCTCCTCGGCGATGCTCAGAGACCTCACAATCTCTTCCGATAGCCTGTCAGTCTCGATCATCAGCTTCTCAACACTGGATGAGATACCCTCTATCTTGCCGCTAACCCTCTCTGTATCCTCCATAAGATCGCTCAAGTCTATCACTGAGAGAATCTTTTCTCTAAAAGAGTTTACGGCATTTACCAGCTCTTCATACTCTTTGCTGAATTTAGCATCGATTTTCAACGGTTCTGAAAGCTTCATCTCTTTTAGATACTCTATGGTTCTGTTGGCTATATTTACACCGTTTATTTTCTCATCCATATCGTGAATGAAAATGACAATGGCGACAGCTATCTGCACGATAGAACCAATGATATTGTCTGTGAAAAAGAGTGCGTTTACTACAAGAAGCGCCATTCCTATCCAGTGGACGGCTCTCATTCTGAAAAATAGCGATCTGCTCATTTTCCGTCCTTTGTGTAAAGTAATTGATTTTTATGAAGATAAAATCGTCAATAAGATAGAAAACTTAAATGATCTAAAAATTTTAAATTATCTTCAGGCAGATTAGATTTTTGGCAAGTTAACGTAATTTAGATATTTGATGTTTTAATGAAGGATAGAAGCTAAGTTTTAAAGCCGTAATTTCTATGAAGGACTCTCTAGATTCTTCAATATGCAATATATAGATATCAGCTCCAGTCGATACAGGTTATTTCGGCTTCTGTGCCAAGTCGCATAGGAGGTCCCCAGAAACCTATACCGCTGTTTACGTAGATATAGCTTCTCTCTCCAAGTTTATGAAGACCCTTTAAGTATGGCTGCTGCATTTTTACAAGGTACCCAAAAGGCCATATCTGACCGCCGTGGGTATGGCCGCTTAGCATTAGAGAAGGTGAAAAATCTCCAAGGTGATGGACGAACCTTGGCTGATGTGATAGAAATAGAGTAGGGCTATCTTTTAAAACCTCTTTCGTCGCTTTTTTTATATCAGGTATAAAACTGCCGTAGCGAAAACCGAATAGGTCGTAAACCCCGACGACGGTAAAGGGGCCAAGATTTTGTGAGCTATTCTCAAGTACTTTGATATCGATACTCTTTAAATATGAAAGAGTCTCTTCGATACCGTGAAAATACTCATGATTTCCTGGAACGTAGTATGTGCCGAATCTGCTTTTGAGCCCCTTTAGCTCATCTACAGCCTCTTTTATTCTATCTATCGGAAGGTCTGTAAGATCTCCCGTTATTGCGACAAGGTCAGGGTTTAGTTCATTGATTCTCTCTACGCTGTCTTTTACGAATCTTCTCTCTATGAGTCCCCCTATATGCATGTCGCTTATCTGCACCACTCTATAGCACTCTTTGCCGAACAGCTTTTGATCGAGCTTTAGGTACTTTACTACCGGGCGCTTGCTCCCTTCAAATATCGAAACTCCAGTAACCGCCGCTCCGGCACCTAAAAATGTGAGGTCTCCTACCCTTTTAAAGAGCCTGCGCCTCTCTTTGTGCAGAGGTATCTCTCTTTGCAGAAGATGGAGCAGTTCGTACATTATCAGCATAAGAAGAAGAATGAACGAGATACCGATACTCATGGAGAGTAGGGTGTAGAGTGATTTTGGCGTATCTACGGCATATCTTGCAACCACATACCCTATATTGGCAAAATAGTTGCATATGAGAAATATTTTGAGCAATCTTTTGGCTCTTCCGCTTATATGCATCTTTTTCACTATGCGGCTATATGAGAGATAGTGTATGGCCCCAAAGAGAAGAAGAAAGAGCGAGAAAAAGAGTATTTTTG
>JAKIUX010000250.1 GCA_021647345.1 Hydrogenimonas sp. | reverse complement strand
AACAGAGGGAGAATAGTCGGGAGAGAGGAGCTTGTGCAAAACCTATGGAACTACGACGAGATACCGACCAACGCTACTCTTAGAAGCTACATCAAGGTGCTTAGAAAACATATACCGCAGATAGTTACCGAAAGGGGGGTCGGGTATGGCTTTGAGCCCCTATGAGAGAAGGTCGCTATACCGATTTATGGCGATCTATGTAGGGGCGGTATTCGTGGTTGTGCTCTCCTTCTCCTATCTTTTCTACAAGATCGAGAGCGAGTCGATCAGAGAGAGCATATTTTCCAATCTGAGAATGGTGGCGATGAAGATATCGGCATCGGCTGTAGATGCGCAGATGGAGGGGAAGGAGTTCAAGATTCCTTCTGAAATAGGGTGCGATTATCTTCTATTGAACAAAGAAAGAAGAGTCATAAAAGGGTGCATATCGGAGAGGGTCGATCTCGATAGAGAGGAGTATACAAAGAGCGGTTGCGCTTACTATATTGACCGTAGTGCGAGAGGACATTTGGGAATAGACTATATCGTAGTAAGGGATTGTTCTTTTAAAGAGAGGATAACCAATAGCGCGAAGAGGGTGCTGCTGGCAGCTATATCCGCCTTCAGCTTTTTGATGCTTGTAGGATGGTATTTGGGGCGCCTTTTTCTTGAACCTATACGTGAGAAGATCGATTCGATGGACCGCTTTATCCATGATAGCACTCACGAGCTCAACACACCTGTTACGACCATGCTTCTTGCACTTCAAAAGATTGAAAAAGGTGAGTGCAAACCGTCATATTTGAGGGCTCTTCAGATGAGCGGAAGGCTGATTTCAAGAGTATACGAAGATTTGACCTTTCTTTTGACAAAAGATCGCCAAAAATCGGAGAGGCGCTTGTCATCGGTGGATCTCCTTAAGAAGTGTGAAGAGTCCATAGACTTTTTCTCTATTCTGGCCGAGCAAAAAGGTATAAAGGTCGAAAGGAACCTGAAGAGCTGTATAGTAGAAGCCGACCCGCACCATATTGAGCTATTGATCAAAAATCTAATAGACAATGCCATAAAATATACGAGACCAAGAGGTGAGGTAAGAGTAACTCTTGAGTCGTGCACTCTTGTGGTGGAAGATAGCGGAATAGGTATAAAGAGCTCTAAATTGAGAAGAATATTTGAACGTTTCGAGAGGGCCAACGAGACTGAAGGGGGGCTTGGGATCGGTCTCGATATTGTTGCGACTATATGCAGTATGTATGGATATAGCGTAAGTGTAAACTCCAAAGAGGGAGAGGGGAGCAGCTTTACGGTAGAGTTCTCTCCTTCAAAGAAGCGGAAGGAAACGAGGAGAGAATCTTCCTGACAACACTGTTTATGTATGCTATCCTCTCTTGCGGCGTTTTAAAATCACGGAGCAGATCTGTCGCGACACCACGCCAGAATATCTTCTTCGTCGACGGGTCGACGGCATCTATGACGATTTTGGCTTCATCGTAACTGTACTCCTGCTTAGTTATATATGGAGGCCCCCAGTACCAGTATGGGTATAGACCTATTGTGTCGTAGTCGGTGACTATCTCTTTAACCTCTTTTACATCTGTATGAAATGACACTATGAAGTTTGCATCATCTCTATCTATATAGCTATAGCCCCTCTTTTGAAGAGTATCTATTATGGCTCTTTTGAGACGCTCTTGAGTAAGCGTTATTGGACCTGACTTTTTGGGTACCATAATTGTGAAGGTTTTCAGTTTGTTGAAGTCGTACTCAGGGTTATAGTCGCTTCTTATCTGCATCGAAGAGCAGCCGCTAAATATTAGCAGTGCCACAAAAATTAAAATCAGCCGCTTTTTCACTCTTTACCTCCCGTTTTTGCTTTCAATGTTTCGCCCCTTTTGGGAAATGGCAGAAGTATCTCATCTACAGCCTCCTGTATGGCGGCATCTTTTTGAGATGGGTTTAAACCGCTGTAATTTTTCGTTACGCTGCCGGACCAGAAGATCCTGTTCGTTGCCGGATCAACCAGTTTTATAGAGATGATAGCATCATCATGTTTAGGGGTAATCGCCGTTGAGATCGAACCGGCGAAATTCCCTGAAATCCCACCGATTCCAAGACCGAAAGTTATTGGGGATGGGCGGTTTTTCAATATTCTCACTCCATATAGAACGGTGAAGTCGCCAAGATCAGAAGCTTCAGAATAGCCCTTTGCAAAGAGAACCCTCTCTATAGCCCCTCTTATTCTCTCTGCCTCTATCACAGAACTGGCGGCGGAAGGCTCCTCTTTGAGTGTGAAGGTTTCGAGCCTGCTCGTATCGAATGCCGGGTCATAGTCAAAAGGGTTGACTTTTGATGCACATCCGGAAAATAGAATCGCTGTAAAAAGAGTTGCTACAATAAACTTTTTCATTAAATAGATTATAGCGATTTATCGTTAACGATTCGTTACTCGCGGCGGAGGGTTAAA
>JAKIUX010000249.1 GCA_021647345.1 Hydrogenimonas sp. | reverse complement strand
TGGCACGCCGAGTTTCAAAAAGATGGCGTCAACTCCTTCACTATACACCACGCCGATCCCTCTCTTCCGGCGGAGGAGATAGATAGACTCGACTATATGACGATGATGCAGAAGTTGGAAGATAAGATAATCCCGCTATATTACGACAATGAAAGAGAGTGGCTGACAATAGCTAAAAACGGAATGAACGATATTTTGAGCAACTTCGACTCCTCCAGAATGGTGGAGGAGTATTACGAGAAGCTCTACGACTTCAAGGGCTGATCGAGATCGCAGCGATTTATATAGCGTACGCTTTTGCCCTGAAATATCTTCTCGCCGAGATACCCTGTAACGAGCAGAAAGGCTGACGGCTCCAGCCTCGCATTTTTTAGAAATTTGCGGGTAAGCTCCTTTTCGCTCTCGAACTCCTCTATATAGATACAATTGACAACCCCCCAGATAATGGCACATTTTCTAAGAAGAGAAGGCTCTGTGGTTATGGCGTATATCGGTTTTTGGGGTCTGAATCTGCTCAAATGTCTTATAGTGTAGCCCGAAAGAGTCAATGCTGTAACGAACTCGCAGGGTACAACCTTCGACAATTCCACGGCCGCATGCGGGAATGCCTCTCTTGCTCCCGGCTCCATCCCCTGCAGCGGTTTGCAGCTGCTTTGTGTTTGAAGTATCGTGTCTCTTAGAACCTCCACCGCTTTTTTGGGGTAGCTTCCGACCGCAGTCTCGTCAGAGAGCATAACGGCGTCGGTACCGTCTAGAACGGCATTGGCTATGTCAGAAACCTCCGCCCTGGTAGGGTAGGGTGAATTTACCATGGAGGTCAGCATTTGTGTGGCGGTGATGACCGGTTTCGCCTTCTCGTTGCACTTTTTTATTATCTCTTTCTGCAGAAGAGGTACCCTAAAAAGTCCCGCCTCGGCTCCCAGGTCTCCCCTTGCTACCATAATCGCATCGCTCGCTTCCACGATCTCGTCGAGTCTTTCAAGTGCGCTCTTGCGCTCTATCTTGGCAACTATCCACGCCTCTGCGCCTTCATCTTTTACTATCTTTCTCGCCTCTTTCACATCTCTTTCGTGGCTTACGAAAGAGACTGCGACGAAGTCTACTCCAGCCTTCGCTCCGAAGCGCAGATCCTCTTTATCTTTCTCGGTCAGGGCGCTAAGGGTAATTTCGCTGTCGGGGATGTTTACTCCTTTCCCCTCGGCCAGGGTACCAGGCGTCAAAACCTCAAGCTCTAGCATATCTTTGGATCTTTTGACTATCTTTACATGGACGGTTCCGTCGGCGAAGAAGAGATCTTCACCTACATGCATCTGCTCTATCAACTCAGGGTGGGTGATACTAAAGCGGTTCTCTCCGGGCTCTTTTGCCATATATAGTCTATCTCCACGCTTTACGGCGACCCTTCTTCCAAGTCCTCTTATTCTGATCTTAGGTCCGCATATATCTTGAAGTATCGCAACGCACTTTCCGGCACGTTCAGACTCTTTTCGGATATTCTCTATCGTTCTTTCATGCTCTTTGTGAGTTCCGTAGGAGAAGTTGAGCCGAAATATGTTCACCCCAGCCTTGATAAGTGATGAGATCGACTCTCTGCTGTTCGTCGAGGGGCCGAGTGTAGCCACTATTTTAACCTTCGCATCCATAAAATACCTCTCTGTTTACCAATATGTGTTAACATTATACTATTCGGCGATTACAAAAGGGCAACAGGCGTTTATATTTATCGGCATAAGGCAGAAAGAGTACAAAAAGCCGCAAATGGAAAGGAACTAAAAATGCCTTTGGCTATACTCTGTTCCGGAGGGGACGCACCGGGAATGAACCCGGCTATAAAGAAGTTTGTCGACTATGTATATGAGAGGGGTGAGAAGCCATATTTTATATATAACGGCCTCGAAGGTATGATAGACGGCGAAATAGCGCCTGCCAAGCATAAAGATGTCGCCGGAATACTCCATAGAGGCGGAGCCGTTATACGATCTTCCCGATCTAAACGATTTTATGAGTACCGATATAGAGAACAGGCTTACGAAAATCTAAAAAAGCACGGTATAACCGGACTCGTAGTGCTTGGCGGCGACGGATCTTTTAGAGCTATGGAGTCTCTAAGTAGCGAGTTTGAACTCAACTTTGTAGGGATTCCTACAACGATTGATAACGATATCTACGGTACCGACACATGTATAGGGGTCGATACGGCGCTAAACGTCATAAGAGATGCGCTTGATAAGATTAGAGATACCGCATCCACCTTCAGCCGCGCTTTTGTAGTGGAGGTGATGGGAAGAGAGTGCGGCTATCTGGCGGCAGTCTCTGCTATAACAAGCGGTGCAGAGATATGCGTAATTCCTGAAGCAGATTTCAACAAAAAGGTGGCTTACGAACATCTAAAAAGAGAGATAGATGAGGGGCGAAGCTACATACTCTCCATCGTTTCGGAAGGTACGAA
>JAKIUX010000248.1 GCA_021647345.1 Hydrogenimonas sp. | reverse complement strand
TTTACGGCGAAAAACAAGCTTATAAAATACTGAAATTAAGCATAGATTAATCATAGTTACCCTACAATCGCTTCGTTCAAATCTTTTAAAAGGTCAAACTGCCATGAAAATGACAAAGATGGTAAAAAAAGATCAGGTCGAACGAGACTGGATCGTACTTGATGCCGAAGGGAAGATATTCGGTAGGCTGGTTACCGAGATAGCGACCTATCTTCGCGGAAAACATAAACCATATTTTACACCACATGTTGATTGCGGCGATCATGTGGTCGTGATCAACGCTTCAAAAGTTAAATTCACCGGAGCTAACAAGCTAGACGATAAGCAATATCACAGACATAGCGGATATTTCGGCAGTGTCAAGAGTGAAAAACTGGGTGAACTTGTAGAGAAGAATCCGGAAAAACTCTTTAAGCTTGCAACAAGAGGTATGCTTCCGAAGACGAAACTCGGTCGTGCTATGCTCAAAAAGCTGAGAGTGTATGCCGGAAGCGAGCATCCGCATACAGCACAAGTGAAAGCAAAGGACAACTAAGATGGCAAAAGTTTATGCAACTGGAAAACGAAAAAGCGCTATCGCGAAAGTCTGGCTGAAGCCGGGCAGCGGAAAGATGACCATTAACGGAATGAGCCTTGATGAGTGGCTCGGCGGTCATGAAGCTATAAAAAGAAAAGTTATGCAGCCTCTTCTTATAACGAAGCAGGAGGCGAGTGTAGATATCGTAGCACAGACTCTCGGCGGAGGATACTCAGCTCAAGCGGATGCTCTCAAGCACGGAATCTCCAAAGCTCTCGTCGCATTCGATGAAGAGTTCAGAAAGACACTCAAGCCAAACGGTCTTTTAACTCGTGACTCTCGAGTTGTAGAGCGTAAAAAATATGGTAAGCATAAAGCGCGACGAAGTCCTCAGTTCTCCAAACGTTAATCTTCCAACCCGGGTTTCCCGGGAGGAGTTCGAAAATGAAAAAATTACTTCTTTTGTTGACATTTCTCTCTTTGACCCTCTTTGCAGGTGTTAAAGATCTAGATATCAATACTTTTGAAAAACTCAAGAAACAGGGTGTACCGATCATAGATATAAGGACTCCGCAAGAGTGGCGTGAAACCGGTATTATCGACGGCAGCCACACTATCATGTTTTTCGACCCGTCTGGCCGCTACGACCTTCGCTCTTTCCTATCCAGACTCTCAAAGCTGGGTATAGAGAAAGATACCCCATTCGTTCTGGTTTGCAGATCTGCCAGCAGAACCAAAATGTTAGGGGACTTTCTCTCAGATAAGCTTGGATACAAAAAGGTGTATGAGCTCAAGGGAGGTATACTGAACTGGAAAAGGCAGAGTAAGCCTCTGAAGCCGTTGAAGTAGAGGATGAGAGCTCTTTTTCTTCTAACTCTTCCGCTTTTTCTTTTCTCATCTACCCTTCATCTCTCTCTCGGCGCCAATCCGAGCAGGATTAACCCTCTTCTTGCTACTGACAGTGCCAGCGGTGAGATAAGCGGTTGGATCTTCAACGGTTTGGTAAAGTTCGATAAAGATGCGAAAATAGTCGGAGATCTTGCTGAGTCTTGGCGATTCATTACCCCTACGAAGCTCATTTTCAATCTAAGGCGTGACGTTAAATGGCATGACGGAGAACCCTTTACGGCCGAAGATGTCCGCTTTACCTTCTCTCTGCTTCGGTCTCCTAAAATCTTTACCCCATACGCAAGCGATTTTAGGTATGTAGAGTCGGTAAAAGCGGTAGATAAATATAGGGTCGAGGTTGTGTACAAAGAGCCCTATTTCAAGGCGCTATCAATATGGATGATGGGTATTCTTCCAAGCCATCTATGGAGAGATGTAGAAGACCCTATGACTTCCGATTTAAACAGAAAAGCGATCGGAACAGGCCCTTACAGATTGAAAAGTATAGCGAGTTCGGGAGATGTAATTCTCGAAGCTAATGACGACTATTTTGAGCACAGGCCCCATATTGACTCTATACACTACCATTTCATGCCTGACCCAACCACACAGTTTCTAATGCTAAAATCAAAAAAGCTCGATATAGGCTCTTTGACTCCTCTTCAGAGAGAGAAGCAACTAGATAGGGCTTTTGAAGATTACTATCGAATTGTTCAGATGCCGGGACGAGGCTACACATATCTCGGTTTTAATCTAAAGCTATCTAAATTTTCAGATATACGTGTTAGAAAAGCGTTGGATCTGGCCATAGATAAAGATGAGCTTATAAGAATACTCTTCTTCTCTCACGGAAAAGTCTGCTACGGCCCTTTTATGCCGGGAACTTTTGCCTATCCGAATGAGCTCCAAAAAGGCGAATATGACCCGAATATGGCTCGAAAACTGCTTTCTGACGCCGGTTATGACGATACCAATCCTCTTTAGTTTACGATCTCGACAAACGCCAACAATAGTACTAGGCTCTATGCCGCTCAGATAATCCAGCACCAACTGGC
>JAKIUX010000247.1 GCA_021647345.1 Hydrogenimonas sp. | reverse complement strand
GGAAGCTCCGCAAACTCCTGATAAACTACAGGCTGGTCGCCGTAGCTCTCTTCGGCCGATAAAATAGGCTCGCCATTTTCGTCCAAAATTTTCACACCGCCCCCCTCTCGTCCGAAGAACGGTTTTTGAACCTGCTTCACCCCCAATGGTTCAAAAGATGTCTTCAGAAGAAGAGGATGGTCCGCAAAAAGGTCCCACAATATCTTCATCATCCCTTTAGACTGAAACATAAGCGTGTAGGCGGGGTTTAGAATAATGGCCTTTTGGTTATCCATTATTTTGGTAAGAATCCTTGCAAGGTCGCTCTCTTCTAAGGCGATCACCTCCCAAGGAATAAGCTTAAACCAATATTCGTAATTGACACCTTCATAAAAGATCCCATCTTCATCGCCAAACTCCACCTCGTCAACATAGGCAAACTCTGTATGAAAGCCGGCATCATCAGCCATTTTTTGCAAAAGCCTTGTAGTATTTTCATCCTCAATATGGCCTCTTACGGAGCTAAAGAGTATCCTCCACCCTTTATAGTAGCGCTCAAAATCCTCAAGCTCGCCATCAAGCACGATAAGACGCTTAAAATTATCTCTTATAGCTTCATATACGTTGTTAAACTGCCCGCTCTCCTGCATACCGTTGGCTTTAAGGAGCGCCCACTGAATTATGGCGGTCTCAAAGAGTGCCGTAGGCGTATCTGCGTTAAACTCTAAAAGCTTTATAGGCTTGCCGCTTACACCTCCGGCAAGATCGAAGCGGCCGTATATGTGCCAATGAACATCATTCTCCCAGCTCTTCTTTACCGCATCTACAAGATTAAACGGTATTCCAATCTCATGAAACAGATTATTTTCGACCACATAATCGCCTGCTTCCACGAACATATCGTAAAGGGTGTTTACGGCCGTGTAGTAGGCTTCAGCCTCATCTTCGCCCACCGCTACAGCCTCATCCGCGATATACGGCGTAGAGTCGCTGTCAGTGTGCCAGTAAAAACCGATAGATTCTAAAAATTCCGGTGTTAGCGGTTTTAATTTTTTAATCTCAACCATGATTCACCTACGATCCGAAAGTTGAGCGAGAAGATGTTCCGCTTCGAGTGCCGCCGAAGAAACCGGAACGCGTAGATTTCGAAGCTGAGGAGCTGCGCGCCTGCTTAGCCTTGTTGAAGCTGTTGACGCTTCTATTGTATGCTGAGGGAGACTTGTAGCCCCTTTGGCGATTCTGCTGATAGTTTGGGTTGTTAAAGAGTTTACTTCCTATCCAGCTTCCTATGATCGCTCCGGCAGCTGAAGCCAAAAGAGCTTCTCCAAGACTAAGCCCGCCGCTTCCGCCGTTTGGCTGAGTAAGGGCAGACTCTCCGGCATCAATCCTTGCCGCCTCTTGCGCAACCAGAGCGTCAAGCTCCTCTTTAGATAGAATCTTTTCGCTCCCGTCGAGTTTTCGCAATATGACGCGGGTTGTGTCAGATGGGTACTCTTCGGCTATCTTGTATCTGTTCGGCTCCACCTCATCTATAACTACAAAGGCCCCCTGCTTCTGGCTTGCCTGCGTAAAGGCGTCGCCGCTATCTATAGGCTTTTGTTCGCAGCCGCTAAAAGCGACCATGGCCGCAGCACCAACAGAGCCGACCATAGCGTAGGTTGAGATCTTTTTTATATAGTGTCTCATAAAACTCCCCAAATAGTTTTAGCGCCATTTTATCAAAATCGAGTCCCTCTCACAAACTTGGTATAATTTCAAAACCGCACCAAAAAGGAGAGGAATGAGGCATCTAATCACCACTGACGACCTTTCTGTCGATGAGATAGAAGCGCTCTTTCTGGATGCTGAAAAATATCTGAAAAAACCGCCTCCAAAGCTTCTGCAAAATCGCCTCATTATCACTCTCTTTTTTGAAAACTCCACTCGAACCAGAAGCAGCTTCGAGATAGCGGCCAAAAAGCTCGGTGCCGACGTGGTTCATCTTGACGTGGCCAAAAGCTCCACCAAAAAGGGTGAGACCCTTTACGACACTGCGGCAAATCTTAACGCCATGGGGCCTGACGCCATCATCGTGCGACACGCCCAAAGCGGCACTCCTCAGCAGATCGCAAGCCATGTCGATTGCGCCATATTCAACGCAGGTGACGGAGCACACGCGCACCCAAGCCAAGCGCTCTTGGATCTGTTTACGATCAAACAGCACTTTAACGGTGATATAGAGGGCAAAAAGATAGCTATAGTAGGAGATATAAAAAACTCCAGAGTCGCCAACTCAAATATGAGGCTGCTTCCGAGATTCGGGCTTGAGATAACCCTTGTAGCGCCACCTCACTTTATGCCGAAAACCGATTTCAAATCGACCCACCGTCTTGAAGAGGTGCTTGATGATGTAGATATAATAATGAGCCTTCGCACACAGACTGAGCGACATGCACACCCAATATATGCAAGCTTGAAAGATTACGCCGCAGACTACTGCAT
>JAKIUX010000246.1 GCA_021647345.1 Hydrogenimonas sp. | reverse complement strand
ATCGTCATCGCGACTCCTCTTAGTCAATGGTTTTTCATGCCGGCTATGTGGATGATCGATATTTTGTTGCGCTAAAAACCGATGTTGTATCTCTTTTTGAGATCTATTGAAGTATAATTGATGTAAAAACTCTCTGAAAGGATGGATGCGGATGAAATTCTATATCGGCAGCGATCATGCAGGTTTCGCGGTAAAAGGCCCGGTTAAAGAGATGCTTGAAAAGAGAGGCCACGAAGTTGTAGATATGGGTCCCGATAGCGCCGAAAGAGTCGACTACCCCGACTACGCCGAAAAGGTTTCAAGAGCAGTTGCGGCTGATGAGGGCTCTTTTGGAATACTTATCTGCGGTACCGGTATAGGGATGAGCATAGCGGCAAACAAGATCGACGGTATACGCGCCGCCCACTGCCACGACTACTACACCGCGCAGATGGCGAGAGCCCACAACAACGCCAACATACTCTGTTTCGGCGAGAGAGTCTCAGGGCCAGGAGTCATAGAGTCTATGGTAGAGGCCTTCTGCAGCACCCCTTTTGAAGGGGGCAGACACGAAGGCCGGGTCGAGAAGATCATGGCACTACAGAAGAGTTACTGATGTTTCTTGAGTGGTCAATTGTAACCGTCTCTTTGGTTCTGGTGGTAATACTGCTTATAAAAATGTTCTACTTTCAAAATCTGACGATTAAAGAGCAGAAGAATAACGACGTTATGAAGCTCACCCTAAAAGAGGCGGAGGTTTTAATCAGAAAGTATCAGATTCAGCTCCAAAGGGCATTGGGGAACATCGACATTCTCAACGATCAAATGAACAAGCTACGCAGAGAGATAAAAACAGTAAAGCAGCGCAACAGCCAGTACCGCATAGAAAATGAGAAACTAAGAAACAGAATTAAAGATCTTGAGTCTCGAATAGAGGCTCTGCTGTAACAAGGAATAGCGAATGAGAGTTTTAAACGAAGATCAAAAGAGATTTTTAGCCGAGTCGATCAGGGATGTTCCAGACTTTCCGAAACCTGGAATTCTCTTCAAAGATATCACGACCCTGCTCAACAACCCAAAAGCCTACACCCTGCTTATGGATCACCTATCTGCCCGATACAATGAGTACGATCTCGACTATATAGCCGGTATAGAGAGCCGCGGTTTCATATTTGGAGCCGCCCTTGCCGCGAAACTTGGCATAGGTTTCGTTCCTGTACGGAAAAAAGGGAAGCTCCCATCAGCTACGATAGCTGAAAAGTATGCTCTTGAGTATGGATTCGACGAGGTAGAGATTCATATAGACGCTTTCAATGAAAAGGTGGGAGCCAAAGTACTTCTGATAGATGATCTCATAGCTACAGGGGGAACCGCGGCTGCAGCGGCTAAATTGATACAAGATGCCAAAGCGGAGTGTGTCGAAGCCTGCTTTGTAATTAATCTGAAGTTTCTAAACGGCGAAGAGAAACTTGACGCTCTTGCTCCCTGCTATAGCGTACTGGAGGTACTCTGATGTATATTCCAAAGCCTCTGAAATATGACCCGGACGAGCTGGGCCACTTCGGAATTTTCGGCGGGCGCTACGTGCCCGAGACTCTTATGCCCGTTTTGCAGGAACTTGACGAAGCATACGCCAAAATTAGATTTGACGAAACCTTCTGGGAGGAGGCTCACTACTACCTTGAGCACTATGTGGGACGCCCAAGCCCTCTCTACTACGCCAAAAACATCTCCGACGAGATCGGTGCTACCGTATACCTAAAAAGAGAAGATCTCAACCACACTGGCGCTCATAAAGTCAACAACACCGTCTTGCAGGCGCTAATCGCCAAAAGGCTCGGAAAAAAGAGAGTAATCGCAGAAACCGGTGCCGGCCAGCATGGTGTCGCCACCGCTACCGTGGCCGCCCTTCTCGGACTAGAGTGCGAAATATTCATGGGAGCCAAAGATGTCGCAAGACAGGAGCTAAACGTCTTTAGGATGAAGCTTCTCGGAGCGAAAGTGCATGCGGTAGAAAGCGGCAGCAAAACTCTAAAAGATGCGATGAACGACGCTATACGCCACTGGGTCACCAACGCCAGAGACACCTTCTACATCATTGGGACTGTAGCAGGCCCGCACCCCTACCCTATGATGGTTCGCGACTTTCAGGCCATAATCGGCTACGAAGCAAAAGCGCAGATTCTCAAAGCGCAAAATAGAATGCCAGATTATGTGATAGCCTGTATAGGGGGCGGAAGCAACGCTATGGGCATATTCGCCCACTTTCTCGACGAGAGTGAAACTACCTGCATAGGCATAGAGGCAGGAGGACTCGGTCTTAAAACCCAAAAACACGGAGCGAGCCGCGCCAAAGGCGCTCCAGGTGTGCTCCACGGCCAGATGAGCTATCTTCTGCAGGATGATGACGGGCAGATTCTGGAAGCCCACTCCAGCTCGGCGGGGCTCGACGAGCCGGGCAGTGGACCGAAGCAGGCGAAGCCA
>JAKIUX010000245.1 GCA_021647345.1 Hydrogenimonas sp. | reverse complement strand
CGGGGGTCGATACGATAGCGAGCGGCGGCGTCAGAGATATGAGTGATATAGAGGCGCTTCTTGAGACCAAGAAGGTTGCCGGAGTAATAGTGGGAAAAGCCTTTTACGAAGGGACTCTCGATCTTGAAGAGGCTTTCAAGCTTACACAAAGACGATAGAGGTCGATATTATAGCTAAGCTCATTTACTTTCGATCCTGACTGTAGAAAAAACTTAATCTTAATTAAATAGTCGAGACGATAAAATGAGCGAAACATATTCTATTTTGAAGGATATCCATTGAAGATAATGGTAGTTGACGACAGCTCCACGATGCGAAGGATCATCAAAAATACACTCGGAAGACTCGGTTACAAAGATCTTCTTGAGGCTGAAGATGGTGCGCAGGCGTGGGAGGTTATGCAGCAAAATAAAGATGATATAGGGGTTCTGATAACCGACTGGAATATGCCCAACATGAACGGTCTTGAACTTGTCAAGAAGGTTAGAGGCGACGCCGCTTTTGAAGATATTCCCATAATTATGGTGACTACTGAAGGGGGAAAGGCCGAGGTTATCACAGCACTTAAAGCGGGCGTCAACAACTATATAGTTAAACCATTTACACCGCAAGTTTTAAAAGAGAAGCTCGAAGCCGTTCTTGGCATAAATGACTGATGAGTGATATTTATCATGAACTGAAGGTTACCCCATCGGCATACCAAGAGCTTTTTCTCGATTTTCTCCAGACCCTTTTTGAAGATACAATCGAGATTGGGGAAAAGAGTCTCATTCTGCGCTCCGAAGAGCCATTGGAAGATATTGCTTGGGGGGCGCAGGAGTTCGCTGCCGCCCTCACGAAGAGACTCAATGAGGATGTCGCGGTAGAGGTGGAGTTGAGCCAAAATAGAAACGAGGATTGGATAGAGAAGTTTAAAAGATCGATTGAGCCGGTCGAAGTGGGTGACTTCTATATCTATCCGAGCTGGGAGAGACCGAAAGAGGGAAAGAGAAATATTACGATAGATCCGGCGCTTGCCTTCGGTTCGGGGCATCACGAAACTACCGCCTCCTGCATCGAGGCTATTCAGCGGTTTGTAAAGAGGGGTGACCGGTTTCTCGATGTAGGGTGCGGCAGCGGAGTTCTCGGCATTGCCGCTTCGATGCTCGGCGCTAGTGTCGATGCCTGCGACACCGATCCACTCGCGGTAGAGAATGCACGCAAAAACTTCGATCTTAACAAAAAGAGTGTCGAATCTCTCTGGGAAGGGTCTGCGGCAGAAAGCAAGAGAGTCTACGATGTGGTAGCGGCAAATATCGTCGCCGACATTCTCTGTATGATCTCCAAAGATCTAAAAGAGAGGGTAAAGGGGAACGGATTGCTGATACTTTCAGGTATTCTCGACAGCAAAGAGGAGGCGGTAGAGAGAGCTTACGGCGATCTTGAACTTCTCGATACGATAGCCAAAAATGAGTGGCGAACCAAAATTTACAAAAAGAAGAAGGAAGAAAATGGGGGATAGAAATCCGAAAAAAGATCCGAACGATCAGAACTTTTTTAACAAAAATCCGCTTCTGACATTTGCGATCTTCTCTCTTTTGATAATAGTACTTTTCAAAAGTTTTATAGATACGCAAGAGGGGCAGTTTGGGGCTCAAAGCAAAAGCGGCATGGGGGGCGCTCCTATAACCCAGACAAAGACGATTCCCTACAGTGATCTAAAGAAGATGATCAAAGATGGCAGAATCAAGTATGTCTCAATAGGGCAAATGACTATTAAAGCCATCTCTAACGAAGGCGGGTACAAAACGCTCTATATAGCCAAAAAGGTTGGAGAAGACAATACTTTGATTCCTCTTTTGGATGAGAAGGGTGTTGAGTATAGCGGCTATACTGAGAGTAACTGGGTAGGGGAGGTACTCTTTGGATGGGTGTTACCGATACTCATATTTTTCGGTATCTGGATGTTTCTTGCAAGCCGTATGCAAAAGAATATGGGCGGCGGTATTTTGGGAATGGGAAGCGCAAAAAAGCTTGTTAATTCCGAAAAGCCCAATATAACTTTCGACGATGTAGCAGGAGTAGAGGAGGCAAAAGAGGAGGTCAAGGAGATAGTTGAGTTTCTCAAGTATCCTGAGCGCTATATACGTCTGGGTGCAAAGATACCAAAAGGTGTTCTTTTAGTAGGGCCTCCGGGTACGGGAAAGACTCTTCTTGCCAAGGCTGTAGCGGGTGAAGCGAATGTACCATTCTTCTCTGTCAGCGGCTCAAGCTTCATAGAGATGTTTGTCGGTGTCGGCGCCGCGAGGGTTAGAGACCTTTTTGAGCAGGCTAAAAAAGAGGCTCCCGCTATCATCTTCATAGATGAGATTGACGCTATAGGAAAGAGCAGGGCGGCAAGCGGTCAGATAGGGGGCAACGACGAGCGCGAACAGACACTGAATCAGCTTCTTGCCGAGATGGACGGCTTTAGCTCAGATACACCCATAATCGTTCTTGCCGCTACCAACAG
>JAKIUX010000244.1 GCA_021647345.1 Hydrogenimonas sp. | reverse complement strand
CCTTTTTTATAAAATCCTCTATTAATTTCATCTTCACCTTTCCGTTACGATTTTGGACATTATATCTTTAATATCGATATACCTGATCTCTCTATTTTGGATTAGCTAAATAAGTTAGGCTTTAAAGAAGAAAAGTGTTTCTTTTCGAAACCATTAACGCTTTTGGGAGATCTGAAAAACCGCAAAGTCTCGTTCAGATATAGATGGAGTAGAAAAGCTAACACCCGGTCCGTTTTACAACTTTTTGCTCCTTTTTATGAGTATGACTCTATAGCCGCTTTTT
The DNA here is from genome assembly GCA_021647345.1 of Hydrogenimonas sp. Lineage (GTDB taxonomy): Bacteria > Campylobacterota > Campylobacteria > Campylobacterales > Hydrogenimonadaceae > Hydrogenimonas. The sequence continues at coordinate 2,211 of JAKIUX010000244.1, read as the reverse complement.
TGACTGCATCTATATCTAAACCGATTTTTGCCGCACTATGCATGAACGCATCAAAGCCACCCTCTTCTACACTTTTTGCTATAGCCAGATACTCCGCAAGAGTGCCCTCATATTTCAAAAGAGCTGTCTTTATGGCTCCGTCAAGATTTATCTTTTCAACTATCGACTCCATCGGCATCTCAAATATAGTATCCGCAAGAGAGATAGTACCCATAAATGCCGCCATATCCTGAACCTTTTCTCTATCGCCGTGAAGTGCGGAGAGCTTTCGGAGAAATCTCGACCTGAACATAGCCAAAGAGACAAGAGCAGAGCGCTCAATGGCGGATAAATTTCCTTTAGCGTAGGCAATCATATAGATCCATGTAAGCAGATCCCTCCTGCCAACCATCATAATGGCGTGAGAGATCGATCTAACCGGAGTTTTGAAGGCAAAACGGGCAGAGTTCAAGAATTGAAAAAGCTGCAAAGATAGATCGGGCGCTGACTCAAAAGCAGCTGAGATCTCTTTTAGATCTGACTCATCGTTTAAGAGTAGACCCGTTATCTCAAGAAGAGTGCTTTTAGACGGATCCAAAGAGCTTCTACTTTTAACTTCCGGCTTTGCGAAGAAGTACCCTTGAAAAAGTGTACATCCTGCATCCTTGCAAAGCTCAAACTCTCTAAGCGTCTCTACTTTTTCCGCTAGAAACTTAAGATGGGAATATCCGCTAAGAGCCCCGATGGCACTCTTTAGATTTTCGATGCCAAAAAGCGTTATATCTATCTTCACTATATCAACAAGCGGAAGCAGTTTCTGGTACTCCTTTAAGAACTTTTCATCAAGCACCATATCATCAAGAGCAAAGCGATAACCTGCCTTTCTTAGCTCCATCACCCTTTTTACAAGAGCGTCATCTACCTTTACATCTTCAAGAACCTCTATGTAGAAACGCTCTTTTGGAAGCATTGTTATAAAGTCGCTTAGAATAAATTGACTATCGGCATTTATGAATGCGACGCTTTCCCCCACAATAGCCTCTATGCCAAATTGGCCAAGCGTGTTAACCGCCACCCTGCTTGTGGCATACATATCTTCAATCTTTGAAAAGTCACTATTTTCTACACTATCACTATAATCTCTAAAAAGAAGCTCATAGGCAAAAAGCTCTTTTTTGCTATCTACTATCGGTTGTCTTGCAATAAAAACTGAACTCATAAACATATTTTACCATATCACAACTCTCTACAACTTAATTAGTGCCTCTTTCCATATTTTCAGCTTGGCAGAAAAGTCCATCGCCGCGTATGCGGGTGAAGGGGAAGGAAGAAGTGCCGTCGGCAGATCTATTCTATCGTCGAAGAACCTTTTAAAAAGTGTTTGAGCTTTTCTCCCTGTAAATAGAATCCTTTCGATACTTCCATACTCTTTTAAAAGAGACTCTATATCGTTGGGTTCGCAGAGCTTGAGATTTTTATCGGCAGAGTTTGACCGCTCGCATGAGCCTACCACATCCCAAAGGGCGATCTTGGCACTCTTAAGAAGAGCGATCTTCTCCTGCTTGCTTTTTACAGGCATACCGTAAATAGATGAGAGTATAGGCCAAAATTGATTTCTAGGGTGTGCGTAGTAAAAACTATTTTCAAAAGATTTCAGACTAGGAAAAGAGCCCAATATAAGAGTTTTAGAGTCATTGAAAATTATAGGTTTGAAAGGGTGTGCAGACTTTTCCACAACTTTTAAAGCGTAAGAAGGAGCCGAAGAGAACTCTCTCCGACTCTATGAGGATTACTCGACCTCAGCGTCGATGACGTCGTCGTCCCCGCCTTTTTTGGCTCCGCCTTGAGCACCTCCGGCAGCCTGCTCGCCGCCCTGCTCTTTTTTGTAGATAGCTTCGGCGAGTTTATGGCTAACCTCTGTCAGCGCCTTGACCTTCTCTTCTATCTGCTCTTTTGTGGCACTCTCATCTTTTAGAGTCTCTTTGAGTGCATCAAGCGCAGACTCTACTTTCTCTTTTTCGCCTGCTTCTAGAGCTTCTCCTACCTCTGCAAGGCTCTTTTCGGTCTGATAGACAAGAGCGTCTGCCTGGTTTCTTGTCTCGATAAGCTCTTTGCGCTTGCGGTCCTCCTCTTTATGAGCCTCGGCATCACGAACCATTCTCTCGATCTCCTCTTCTCTAAGACCTGAAGATCCGGTAATCTTGATCTCTTGAGATTTTCCGGTAGCCTTAT
>JAKIUX010000243.1 GCA_021647345.1 Hydrogenimonas sp. | reverse complement strand
GCGACTTCATCACCGAAAAGACCGCTTTGGTGACGATAATGTGGGCCAATAATGAAACCGGAGCTATATTTCCAATAGAGCAGATAGCCGAGATATGCAAAGAGAGAGGAGTACTTTTTCATACGGACGGAGTTCAGGCTGTAGGAAAAATTCCGGTCGATGTAATAAAGGCCGGAGTCGACTTTATGAGCTTCTCTGCCCACAAATTTCACGGCCCAAAAGGAGTCGGAGGGCTCTACATAAGAGAGGGACACCCTTTGACATCGCTGCTGCATGGGGGAGAGCATATGGGAGGGCGCCGCTCAGGAACCCTCAACGTACCCGGAATTATAGGAATGGGCAAAGCTATGGAGCTTGCCGACTACTACCTGCGGTTTGAAGAGGAGAATGTAAGGCGCCTTAGAGACAAGCTTGAGGACGCTATCTTGGAGATACCGGATATCTACAGTGTCGGTCCGAGAGAGAATCGCACACCCAATACAATTCTCGTCTCTGTAAGGGGAGTGGAGGGCGAAGCTATGCTTTGGGACCTCAACCGCGCAGGAATAGCGGCCAGCACAGGAAGCGCATGCGCAAGTGAAGACCTGGAAGCGAACCCGATCATGACAGCTGTTGGCGCCGACAGCGAACTGGCCCACACGGCGGTAAGACTAAGTCTGAGCCGCTTTACAACAGAAGAGGAGATAGACTATACGATCGAGCAGTTCAAAAAAGCGGTAGAACGCTTGAGATCTATATCGAGCTCCTACGCATATACACCCGAAAGCATGAAAGCTTAGTTTAGAGAATTTTTGAAGATTTGAGGAGAAAATTATGGCAAAACAGGATTTGATAGGCGGCAGTATCTGGGAAGAGTACAGCCAGAAAGTTCAGGAGCTTATGAACAACCCTAAAAACCAGGGTGAGCTCACGGAAGAGGATGCCAAGAGGCTCGGCGGAGAGCTTATAGTAGCCGATTTCGGTGCCGAGAGCTGCGGCGACGCTGTTAGACTATACTGGATAGTAGACCCTAAAACCGACAAGATCCTCGATGCAAAGTTCAAAAGCTTCGGCTGCGGTACCGCGATAGCCAGCTCCGACACGATGGTGGAGCTCTGCAAAGGAAAAACGGTCGACGAAGCTGTAAAGATCACTAACATAGATGTCGAAAAAGCTATGCGCGACGAACCCGATACGCCTGCGGTTCCGCCGCAGAAGATGCACTGTTCTGTTATGGCATACGATGTCATAAAGAAGGCGGCCTCTTTGTATAAAGGTGTCGATATGGATAGCTTCGAAGATGAGATAATCGTCTGCGAGTGCGCGCGTGTAAGTCTCAGCACCATCAGAGAGGTTATCAAACTCAACGACCTTAAAACGGTAGAGGAGATAACAGACTACACCAAAGCGGGAGCCTTCTGCAAAAGCTGTATCAAACCTGGCGGCCATGAAGAGAGAGAGTACTATCTTGTAGATATCCTCGCCGATGTACGAAAAGAGATGGAAGAGGAGAAGCTAAAAGAGGTGGCCCAGAAACAACAGAGCGGTGAGCAGGTACCGTTTAACGATATGACTCTCGTTCAGAAGATAAAGGCAATTGATAGTGTAATAGATGAGAGCATAAGGCAGTACCTCATAATGGACGGCGGCAACATGGAGGTTCTCGACGTGAAGCAAAATGGGCAGTACACCGATGTCTACATTCGCTACCTCGGTGCATGCTCAGGATGCGCAAGTTCGACAACCGGAACGCTATACGCTATCGAGTCCGTTTTGAAAGAGAAACTCGACCCAAATATCAGGGTACTCCCTATATAATAAAAAGGCAGCAAGTGGCAGAAGAGAAAAAAGAAAAGTCCATATCAAAAAACATAGGCATACTCCTTCTTTTTGCCTCTATGGCTCTATTCTACTGGGGCTATCACGAGTCACAGCAGGTTGCCGAGCCTGTTGCAGGTATACTTCAAAAAGATAACGGCACTCGCCATATACTATATATCAACATCGCTGCGGCCGTTATGCTTCTAATAGGAGGCTACCTCTCTATGGACGAATATAAGTAGCCGCTCCTTTGATGACTCTTACGCTTAAACCATCGCTGCTTTTTAGGTTTCAATCAAATATATAGGCTTCTATACGTCTAATTCAACATTTAGCATTATAGGCTATCGCATCACCCTTGGTAAAAGTTTAAAACCATCTTCTGCATTATCGTAATTAGTCGGCTCTGCTGCAAAGCTATGTAGCCCTCTATCTTTTGCTTGAAGAAGTGGTTTGGGTATATAGAAAATACCGCCTGATCCTCATCGCGGCTAAACAAAACGGCGGAAACGCGAAGATGGGCCTTTTTTCCCTGCTGCTCCTTCAGATCGAAAGAGAGCATCACATGAGTTTCGCTACCTAAGAAGCATCTGTCGGCACCTTCGGGGTCTTTTAGCTTCACGGCGATGGAGTTTACTGCAATGCTATGAATCGTGCCGTAGAGCTCGCTGCCGTCCGCACACGCTAGCGTGATATCTAT
>JAKIUX010000242.1 GCA_021647345.1 Hydrogenimonas sp. | reverse complement strand
GATGGAATGAAGGTGAAGTTTCTCGAAGGGGGCAAAGGGGGACTTGGAAATGTCCACTTCCGCTCATCTACAAATCAGCGCCCAACCTATGCTCAGCCGGGTAAGCCCGGAGAAGAGAGAGAGGTGAGACTTGAGCTGAAGCTTATTGCCGATATAGGGCTTGTAGGATTTCCGAATGTTGGAAAATCGACTCTCATCTCTACTGTCTCCAATGCCCATCCTGAGGTAGCCAACTACGAATTTACCACTCTTACGCCGAAGCTTGGAGTGGTTGAGATAGATGAGTATCGCTCTTTCGTTATGGCCGATATTCCAGGTATTATAGAAGGTGCCAGTGACGGTAAGGGGCTCGGAATCGAGTTTTTGAAGCACATAGAGAGAACAAAGACTCTGCTTTTGATGGTTGACGCAGCCAACTACCGTGAAGTTTCGCACCAATTTGAAGCACTAAGAGATGAGCTTAGACGCTATAGCGAAGAGCTCGCCTCACGCCCTTTCGCTATTGTGCTAACGCGCGTAGATGCTATAAAGAAGGAGGAGGCGAACCTAAAGATGGAGGAGATCTTGCAGGGGCTCGAGCTAACTCCAAACGACGGATTGGCACAGTTTGGTGCAGATAGCTCCTATAAAGGATATTTAGCCCATGACCATAATGTAAATGGACCGCTTTTTGCGATGTCGATATCTTCTGTTGCAAGGGTCAACATAAAGCCTCTCATCTATGCACTCGGCAATATAGTGGAGAAGAAGTGAAAAGGGTAGTTATAAAAGTCGGAAGTGCCGTACTTACAGAACAAAACCGTGTCGCGAAAGAGCGTATGGCGGCTCTTGTAGAGCTTATCGCAAAGGTAAGAGAGAAGGGTGTAGAGGTGGTTCTTGTAAGTTCGGGAGCAGTAGCTGCAGGGTATACTCTATGCAAGCTTGATAAAAGTGTCGTCTCGAACAGGCAGGCGCTTGCATCGATCGGCCAACCAAAACTCATATCTATGTATCAGAAAAAATTTGAACGTTACAATTTGATTGTTTCGCAGATACTTCTTACCGCTGATGATTTCGACTCAAGAAAACGGACATACCATGCCAAATGTGCGGTTGAGACTCTTTTGCAGCAGGGAGTCGTACCTATAATAAATGAAAATGACGTAACGGCTACAGAAGAGCTGGTTTTCGGCGACAACGACCAGCTTTCCGCTCATGTGGCATACTATTTCGATGCTGAGCTTCTTGTGATTCTATCAGACATCGATGCTTATTACGATAAAGATCCTAATCGCTACGACGATGCCAAACCTCTAAAGGTTGTTAGCGATATTCCCAAAGAGGAACTCGAGGCTGAGTGTACGCCCAACGGCACCTTCGCTACAGGAGGAATCGTTACCAAACTGAAGGCGGCCGATTTTCTTCTAAAACGCGGAAGAAGACTCTTTCTCGCAAGTGGATTCGATCTTGACGATGCATACTCTTTTCTCATAGAGGGGCACCATAAAGGGGGCACGCTCTTTAGCGGCGCTAATTGAAAATTGAACCCTCTGAAAAATTGTATGCTCTAAAAAAACTCCTCTTGTCTGAGCGAGATTTTTTAATTTTAAGAGCACACAACTAATAACCAATACTCCTTCTAGAAAACTTTTCCGTTTGGATAGATATTAAGCTTAATCAGATTTTCTATATGTTTATTAATAAATATTTACAAGTATATACACTAATCATAATTTGCCGATATAATGATAGTATCCTTAAAAGTTCGCAATTTCCAAACCCTCTCTAATATCAGGCTGCATTTTGCAGCAACTCTTCACGCTTGATCATTACCAGTTTCAGCTTCTGTGGCTGAATATAACTCCGTTCCACCTCCCACTCTTCAGTATATTCCATGAGATACGATGTCAATAATCGTAGATAAGACTCCCTGCTTGGAAAGATGCCTACTACTTTACTCCTACGTCTGATCTCCTTGTTGAGTCTCTCAAGTACATTGGTAGATGAGATACGCCGGTGATCAATAAAATCAAAGTGAAAGAACTGCAGGCTGTCCTCAAGCCCCTCTTCAAGGCAAGCGATAGCTTCGGGGTATTTGTCTTGATACTCCTGGATAAAAAGTTTCGATTGTTTTTGTGCATCCTTATAGGTTTTTTGTAGCCAAATCTGTTTGAGTCTGTCTGAGAAAAGTGCTTTGCTTTTGGGGGAGACATAGGCTAGGATATTACGCATGAAGTGAACTTTGCACCGTTGCCATGAAGCGCCTGTGAGTTCCGTTTTAACTGCATGCTGTATGCCCTGATGTGCATCCGAGATGACCAGAGCACTTCTTTTAAGCCCGCGCTGTTTAAGCTTTTTGAAGAAGGCTGCCCAACTCTCATTACTCTCGGTGTAAAAAGGCTCGATTGCCAGTACTTCTCTTTTGCCGTCCATGCCTACACCATAAGCGATCATCATGGCTGTGGAGACCACTCTTTTGTTGGAGCGTATCTTTTCATAGAGTGCATCCACATAGATAAAAGGATACTCTTCTTGCAATG
>JAKIUX010000241.1 GCA_021647345.1 Hydrogenimonas sp. | reverse complement strand
ACTCTCCATAAATGAATTGTTCGTCCTAAAATCGACTAAATCTCTTTTTCTAAAAAAAAGAGCAAAAATCTCTCAAAGGTTGTTACTTACTTTCCGGTTGTCAAAGATCTCGTCTGACACTACATTATATAATGTCTCACAAACTCTTCTCTCTCCCAACTTAGGAGCTCGTCGTTTGTGGACGGGAATTATAGCAGGTAGAACAAGGGTTGTCAAGAGGTTTTACCGATAAACTACGAAATATTTTCAGATAATAGATGAAAAGATCACATTTTTGAATCTTTGCCCATATATTTATTTTAATGTATGCAAGGTAGTTGATTTTCAAAATAACATAAGCTATAATCACTCTGCAATAAATCTTAAATAAAAATAAAAGGAGACGATGTGTCACTATATAATCGTGATTATATACATAATCAAAGTGCACAGCGCCAAGAAGAACGCTATACGCAAAGCAGCTATGAAGAGCAAGGTGTCAGAAGCGAAGAGGATCTGGCAAGATTTATAAAGAGCACCTACCAGCTCTTTGCGGCTTCATGTATCGCCGGTGCTGCAGGTGCCTATGCTGCCATGGGCATGGTCGAAACAGTCAGACAATGGTATATTGCTCTTGTTATTCTCGAGTTTGCTATGCTCTTTGGTCTTATGTTTACAAGAAAGATGCACGGTGTGAATCTGGAAATGCGCTTTGGTTTCACCTTCTTAACAGGTGTTACTTTGACGCCGCTGCTTGCAGCAGTCGGAAGCGCGGTAGCAGCCCAAGCATTCATAATGACTGCAGTAATTGCAGGAGGATTGAGCCTCTATGCCATGCAGTCTACTCGTGATTTCAGCAGCTGGGGCAAACCGCTCTTTATAGCTCTTATTATATTGGTTGTCGGCTCTTTGATAAACCTCTTCCTCGGCAGTCCGCTTCTTCAGGTTGCAATAGCGGGAGCGGGAGCGCTGCTATTTAGCTTCATGATTATCTACGATACCCAAAAGATCATACAGGGAGCTTTCGCAACACCTGTAGAGGCAGCTGTAGCTATCTACCTGGATGTACTTAACCTCTTCATATCTCTTTTGCAGATTCTCGGAATTTTCGGACGTGACGAGTAGCGAAGAGAAGATCGAGCCGAAACTGCTTCGGCTCGTTGACGCGAGTCTCAACCGTTTGAGGGAGGGGATCCGCGTTATAGAGGACATTAACCGCTATATCTACGACAACAAAGAGATCTCTTCGAAACTAAAAGATCTGCGTCACCTTTCAAAAATAGAGAACTACCTGCAGCTTCTTTCAAATAGAGATATTGAAAACGATGTTCTAAAAAGCAGTACCGAAAGCGAATCGAAAAGGAGCGACGAGAGGAGCCTGCTGCTCGCCAACTACAAAAGAGCGCAGGAGGCGGCGAGAGTTTTGGAAGAGAGCTTAAAACTGATAGATCCTCTTAAAGCGGAAGACTTTAAAAAGATAAGATACGAACTCTACGCATTAGAGAAGGAGAATCTGACCGACAACTGAAATCGATCAGATTGTATGCTTTTTCAAGAATCTTTCTATATTTTCAACAATTCCGGCTACCAACCTCTCTCTCGCCTCTACACTTGTCCAAGCGATATGTGGAGTTATCAATATCCGCTGCGGGTCGGCAACTTCGTAAAGAGGCGAATCTTCCGGCAGAGGCTCCTTTTCTGTAACATCAAGACCAACATATATCTGCTTATCGTCCATTATATGAACCAAATCTTTTTCATTAACAATACCTCCGCGCCCAAGATTTAGCAAAATAGTGCCGCTTTGCAGCTTTTGAAGTCTCGTAAAGTCAAGCAGGTTCTTAGTCTTTTCATTCAAAGGGGCATGAATTGAGACTATATGAGAGGTGCTAAGCAGAGTTTCAAGCTCCATTCTTGGATAGTGCGGATCGTCATTTTCTCCGCTTGTAGAGTAGTAGACAACTGTGGCTCCGAAAGCTTTAGCGATTTTCGCTACCTCTTTTCCTATAGTTCCGAGCCCTATAATACCCCACTGCTTGCCGTGGAGTTCATTAAAAGGCCTATCAAGACATGTGAATATGCCCGATCTGCTCCACTCTTTGCTTTTTACATATTCGTCGTAATATGGAAGCTTCTCCATCAGATAGAAGAGCATTGCGAATGTATGCTGAACCACACTTTGAGTTGAGTAGCCGGCCACATTCTTCACCTCAATACCCTTCTGTGCGGCATACTTTAGATCAACGTTATTCATTCCGGTAGCGGCTACACAGATAAGCTTTAGATTTTCTGCTCTATCCATAATCTCTTTATCTATTACCACTTTGTTGGTTATGACAATATCCGCATCTTTACAGCAAGCAAGGGTCTCATCTTTTGATGTAGTTTCATATACCGCCAACTCACCGAAGTTTTCGAAAACTTTCAGGTCGATATCTTCACCAAGAGTTATTGCATCAAGAATTACTATCTTCACGACCCATCCTTTTTGCACTTCTCGTAGAAGTAGTTCGTAGCTTCCACAAAGCCATCTATGCTGCCGCAATCAAAAC
>JAKIUX010000008.1 GCA_021647345.1 Hydrogenimonas sp. | reverse complement strand
CCGCTTTATTGGTTCCGTGTCCGGCGTAGTTTGGAGTATATACAAGGTTTCCTGTGGAGCTTAGAGAGATTATGCTTCCTCCGCCTACCTTCTCCATACGTTTCGCCGCCTCTTGAGCGCCTACTACAAAAGCTGTGACCGTAGCTGTATAGATATTGTTCAAACCTCTCGGTTTCAGGCGCATAAAAGGGCCGAATCCTCCAACTACCGCTCTGCCGGATATTATGGCATTGGAGATAAAGTAGTCTACACGAGTGAAATCTTCATCAATCAGTTTGAAAAGTTCTTTGTATGTTTCCGGCTCCAAAATATTTAGCTGATACGGTATAGCTTTTACTCCGTACCTCTCTTTTACATCTTTGGCTATATTTTTCGCCTCTTCGGCGTTGGAGTTGTATGTAAAAGCTACATCGGCCCCGGCTTCTGCAAACCTGTATAAAATAGCTTTGCCTATTCCCCGAGTAGCACCGCTTATTACTAATGTTTTTCCTCTCATACTTTCACAATGACTCATTAAGTCTATCTCCTTGGTAAATTTTACTTAAAGTTCAGGTATTTCGTATCTTTTTACGACACTCTCTATCTGCTCCATATGCTCCTTTGTCGGAGACGTAAGAGGGAGTCTATACTCAAGCGTATTCAATAGACCGGAAACATACATGGCAGCTTTTATAGGTATCGGGTTGCTATCTATAAAGAGTACTTTATTTATGTCATAAAGCCTGTCACTTATAGCCTTGGATGAAGCGAAATCTCCCTCCTGAGCTTAATGGACAAGATCTGTGATGAGGTTGGGCAGAAGATTCGAAGTCACCGAGATAGTACCGTTGCCTCCTGTAGTCATGATAGGGTAGTTTATGGCATCATCCCCGCTAATTACAGCAAGATTCGGGCGTTTTGCTTTCAAAAGAAGAGTTCTCTCCATAGAGCCGGTAGCCTCTTTAACGCCATAGATGTTTTCAACTTCATCAAAGAGCCTGAAAACCGTATCCGGCTCAATATCCAGAGCGGTTCTGCCCGGAACGTTATAGAGCATTACAGGAATTTCAACAGACTCGGCTATCGCTTTGTAGTGTAAGTATATTCCCTCTTGCGTAGGCTTGTTATAGTAGGGGCAAACAGTCAATATAGCATCGGCACCGGCCATCTGGGCAAACTGGGCCAAGTCGACCGCCTCCATGGTAGAGTTGCTTCCGGCTCCCGCAACCACTTTGACGTTGGTTCCCTTGCAGACATTAACGGCGGTCTCTATACACTCTTTGTGCTCGGTGTGGGTCAGCGTAGCACTCTCTCCGGTCGTTCCAACGGGAACGACGGCGTCTATTCCGTTGGCAATCTGTCTTTGAATAAGCTTCGCATACTGCTCATGGTCAACTCTTCCATTTTTAAACGGCGTCACAAGTGCCGTCATAGCACCTATTATAGGTTCGCTCATTTCTCACCCTTTCTCAAAATTAGAGTAACCGATCTCTCTTTGTCAAGATACTTCTTTGCTACTCTTTTTATATCATCTACTTTTAGCTTCTCAATACTCTCTTCATATTTCAAAAGAGGCTCCAGATCTCCTCTTGCGAGATATGCACCGAAAAGATCGGCAACACTGCTGGAGCTCTCCATACTGAAGATGAAGTCAGCTTTTGTATTGGTTTTAACCTTTTCAAGCTCCTCTTTTGTTACACCATCTTCTTTTATACTCTTTATCTGCTTCCAGATCTCTTTTTCAACATCTTCCGCTTTTATACCAGGATTACAGACTGCAAGAAAGAGAAAGATTCCAGGATCTTTCTGCTCCAGATTGTAGGCGTAGAGCTGGTTTACCATCTTCTTTCTATCTACCAACTCCTCTATAAGCCTGCTGCTTCTACCGTGGCTTAGAAGTTCGCTCATAGCCGACAATGCAGGCTGGTCAGGATCTTGGAAGTTCGGTATGGGAAAGGAGATGGCAATCATCTCAACCTCGCTATCTTTATGTATGACTATACGTTTGGGTCCGTCAGGCTCAGGCTCTACCTGGTGCACCTTCGGAATGTCGCAACAGTTTTTAATTTTTGAAAATCTCTTTTTTACCGCATCGAAGACATCTTTAGGCTCCACATCTCCGGCAACGACGATAATGGCGTTTTTAGGCTGATAGTATGTTTTGTGAAAATCTCTTATATCATCTATTGTCCAGTTCAATATATCATTCATGAATCCTATGGGAGTCCAGTGGTACGGGTGGTATATATAGGCGTTGTTAAAGAGTCTGAAATAGAGATATCCGATGGGATTGTTGTCGGTTCTCCATCTTCTCTCTTCCGCAACAACCTTCCTCTCCGGCTGAAACTCCTCATCTTTTAAAGATAGATTTTCCATCATCTCGGCAAATAGCGAAAGGGAGCGGTCGAGATTTCTTGTAGAGCTCTTTATAAAATAGTGGGTGTAGTCAAAGCCCGTAGATGCGTTATCGACACCTCCGAATCTCTTGACAATCTTGTCGAACTCTCCCGCTTCGAGATTTTCGGTCGATTTGAAGTTCATATGTTCAAGCATATGTGCTATGCCGCTTTTTCCCATCACTTCGTTTCTGCTGCCCACTTTGTAGAATATGTCGGTCGTGATTACACCGCTTCCGTTTTTAAGCGGAATGACTACGACCTCCAAACCGTTTTTCAATTTTTCAGAGTAGTATTTTGGCAGAGTGCTCGCCATCAAAGCTCCTATCGTAAAAGTTATCGTCAAAAAAACGGCAAGGAGAGTTCTCATCTTCTGTCAGCTCCTACCGCCTCTTCTATATTCGACAAGCCATCTTTTTCAAGAAGTTTCAAAAGAGTTCTATTTATAGTGCCGGCTATCTCCGGCCCCTTGTAGATAAGCCCGGTAAGCACCTGAACAAGGCTCGCACCGGCCCGTATGCGGCGGTAGGCTTCATATCCGCTATCAATACCGCCGACGGAGATTAGAACGGTTTTGCCGTATAGCTCTCTTGCAATCGCATCGAAAATCTCAAAACTCTTCTCTTTTATGACACGACCGCTTATGCCGCCTATATTTTTCGGGTTTTTCACCAGTGTGTAGTCTATGCTGGTATTGGTAGCTACAATTCCGTCGGCGACGGCTTCTACAGCCTTGGCGCAGAGATCTACAGACTGAGATTTTTCCATATCGGGAGCGATTTTAAGCAAAATAGGCTTCTGGGTCAAAGATTTCGCCATACCAAAAAGCGCCTCAATGAACTTTTCGTTCTGAAGATCTCGAAGCCCCGGCGTATTTGGAGAAGAGATATTGACTACAAGATAGTCGCACAAGTTCCTGAAGACCCTCACGCCGTGTTCGTAATCTATAAGCGCATCTTTTTCGGGAGTCGCTTTGTTTTTGCCTATATTAACCCCTATAGGTGTAACGTATGGGTATCTCTTTTTCAATCTTCGCTCCATGTAGAGACTGCCTTTGTTGTTGAAACCCATAGCATTTTGGAGCGCCTCCTCTTCGACGTGTCGCCAAAGCCTTGGAGTCGGGTTGCCCGGCTGCGGCTTCGGTGTAACCGTACCCACTTCTGTAAAACCGAAGCCAATGGCGGTCATGGAGCGTATCAGCTCCGCATCTTTGTCAAAACCTGCGGCAAGCCCGACAGGGTTTAAAAAATTTCGCCCAAAAATTGTCTGATGAAGCCTTTCATCGTCTACAAAATTTTTTTTAACCCACGGATTGAGAAGCTGCGGAACCGCCTCTGCTGCTTTTAAGGCAGTCACCACAAAATGGTGAGCATACTCCGGGTCAAGTTTGAAAAATAGCGGTTTGATTTTTTCATAATCCATTTTAGATTACCGACACTTTCTATAAAATTGAATCGATTATACTGAAAATGGGGTAAGTGTAGCTTTAACCGAGCCATAAGATATAGCTACATAAGCTTCATATTTATCAATATCATACTTAATCTCATAAGTTTTGATACAATCTTTTAATTAAGTGCTCTGAAAAAGTTTGAAATCTTGCTCATGTTAGATGAGATTTCAGCAAAGATAACAGGGTTTTGATGTTTGTATACTACATACCGCGACTATCGACCGTTGAGCAGATCTTAACCTGTTTTGCAACACACTTCTGTTTAAATCCCTGTTCTGCAGATGTCGATGGTAAAACTCTATTTTTCCCAGAGTTAAAAAAGAGATGTAGTTAAAATGGTAAAAGAGCGTTTTTATCTTCGGTAAAGAGTTTAAAGAGGGTTTGCGGCGGTTGATACTTCAGGTATGAAATTGGAGCAGATTCGCAGGAGGCGACGGAGCTGGTGAGGGGTACTGCTCTATCCTCTACCAGTAGCGTACACGGCCGGTATCTATATGAATAAACCCCGATTTCGGGTAAAATCCTACGCCTCCGCGTCTAAGTTTGGCAGCGGCCAAGCGCAGAGTTTCAAGCTTTAGACCAGGAAGATTTATATCTATTGCTCTACCTTGCATATGCAGACTTCTTTTGGCCACGCCTTTCGATATTCTGCGCAGGGTTTCGTTGGTTTTCGGTGAGCGATACCCTGAAATCACATGAAATGGACTATCCACCCCCAAAGAGTTTCCAAGGTCGCAAAGAAGATCGAAAAGTGCCAAATCGATGGGATGAACTTCACCCGTTCTAAAGTCTCTTAGAACTCTGTTGAGCTCCTCTATCTCCTCTTTAAAATATCTTCCGTCGGCCCAATAGGTCGCCTTAACGCTTTCATGAGTATGGAGATTAAAAAGTGAGATCTCTCTTCTATCCTGTTTCGACGCACTCTTAGCCAAAATTATATTTGGAAAAGTGGTTATAGCACATATTGCAGCCGCTTTTTTTAAAAATTCTCTTCTCTTCATATCTCTTTTCATCATACTTTTACAATCGGTTTTCTGTCGGAAAGTTTAACAAAAGAGCTCTCTTTGAAGCAATATATTCATATCCATTTACAAACTCTATCTTTTTGAGCTCTTCGCATACCTACCTATCTTGAAATCTCTGCGAAGAGGCAATGTACTCTTGCATAACTTTATCGTACCCGTATATATCGGGATATAGGAAGAGTTTTAAGTTTTCATCGGCATAGGCGGTCATGTAGAGTATATAGACGGGTATAGGTTTTGGCAGACCTACAAGCTTCTCCTTTCTTGTCATCAACACTTCGAATATCCTCTTGTAACTCCATTCACTTCTGCCGCCTATTTTAAGAATCGCGTGAAAGAGCTCTATTGGTTTCTCTGCGCGAATACAGCCGGAACTAAAGAGCCTATTTCTATATTTGAAAAGTCCGTTTTTGGGAGTGTCATGAATATATATGTCAAGAGGGTTTGGAAACATAAACTTTACAAGACCGAGATAGTTCATGGGGCCAGGTTTTTGCATAAAGATGAACGGTATATCGTTACCGCTGTAACGGCTCCAGTCAATAGATGCAAGATCTACCGTTTCGCTTGTGTCCACTTTTTTGCTTGCTGAAATCCCAATCTTTTTAAGATAATCGATCTTTCCATCTTTTAGCTTAGGAAGAATATCTTTTTTTACTATACTCTTTGGAACTCGCCAGTATGGGTTTAGTACTGCATATGTAAGCAGATCGGAAACCATCGGGGTAGGGCGATCTTTTCTGCCAACAATGCACTTCATGCTAAGTTGAGGTTTCTCATCTTTATAAAGTTCAAGCGTGAATGACGGAATATTTACAGCTATGAACTCTTTTGTGCCGCCTGTAAGCCACCTGAGCCTCTCTATATTGATCTTTATCTTTTTTACTATATCATCTGCAGATATGTTCATAGCCGTAACTGTCTGGGGACCGACAATGCCGTCACTCTTTATAGAGTGGCGTTTCTGAAAAAGGGCAACACTCTTTTTTAGTGAGTCGGTAAACAGATAGTTATCAAAATCACTCTGATTGTAGTCGCCGCTAATATATAGCCTCTCTTTTATTGATCCTACAGCTTTACTGAAATCCCCTTTTTTCAAGATGCCAAATGAGTTATCAACTCTCTTCCAGCCGCCATTTTCAACAATCTTTTCATATTTAAAAAGGATCTTTTCAAGACGTCTAAGAAGTATATTTTCTCCATCAATACCTTTTAAATGTTCATAGTCTATAGATATTTTGTCTGGATATACATGGTATGGGTCAATACACCCTTTTTCTCTATCTTTGCGGTAGAGCGAGAAACTTCTACTTAGCCTTTCATTCAGCTTCGATAGAGCATCATCTTTTAAAAAGATATTTTGCAGAAGGTAGTCGATATCACCAAGAGCGTACCGCTCTTTTGGGCACAAGATAGAGGTATCGGCTCTTATTGCTGTAACAATTTCATAAGCTCCTTCAGAGAGTCGCCCGCCATCGGTGTAGGAGCTCTTTAGATGCAGAGAATCTGCCGAAAGTTGTAGATTTGCGAAAAAGAGAAAGAGAGCCCATTTTGCGGTGGCAACAGCTCTTTTAACCAATCTCACTCCACCTTTTCCCAAACCGTCCCCTCCGGAGTGTCCATAAGCTGTATACCGAGCCTTTTTAGTTCCTCCCTGATAGAATCGGCCTCGTTGAAGTCTCTTCTCTTTTTCGCATCGTTTCGCCTCTTTACAAGCTCCTCAATTCTCTCTATCTCCTCATCGCTCATTCCTATGCGGAAGTAGTCGTAAGCATCCTTTCCCCCAACTCCTAAAATTTCATGAATCACCTCTATGTTAGCGATAACGCTCTTTTTGAAACCCTTATCTTTTGGGTTCTCGTCGAGATATTCGTTGGCTTTTGTGACCATCTCGTCTATCACCGCAAGAGCCACGGAGATATTCAGATCGTCAGAAAGAGCTTCAAGCAGAGCTCTTTTGAATTCACTATCAGGTATTGAAGGTTTTACGCCGTAAAGCCGCTTTTTGAGTCTATAGAGTTTGTCGAGTCTCTTTTTAGAAGCAAGAAGATCCTCCTCATTGAAGTTAAAGTCGATACGGTAGTGCGTGCCGATGAGATAGAAGCGCAGAATCTCACCGTCATAGACTTTCAAAGCATCTTTTATGTAGAAGCTGTTGCCAAGACTCTTACTCATCTTCTCGCCGTCTATATTCACGAAGCCGTTATGCATCCAATATTTCGAAAGTCTTCTGTGTGTCGCACATCTTGTCTGGGCAGCTTCATTCTCATGGTGCGGAAAAAAGAGGTCCGCTCCGCCTCCGTGAATATCGATGGCGTAATCTCTATTTTTATATGCAAGGTAGGCCTCGATCATAGCCGAACACTCTATGTGCCATCCGGGACGGCCTCTTCCAAAAGGTGAGTCGTAACAGACATCATCCTCTTTGCACGCTTTCCATAGAGCAAAATCTTTGGGGTGACGCTTACTAGACTCATGCTCTATTCTTGAGATAGTTTCATCATCATCCAGACAGCGGTGAGAGAGTGAACAGTACTCTTTATCTTTCGTGGTATCGAACCAGACCGTACCCTCTTCATCTCTGTAGGCGCAGCCGTTTTCAAGAAGCTTTTCGATCATCTTCACTATCTCATCTATCGACTCTGTAGCGCGAGGGGCCAAATCTGCATCTTCTATACCCAACGCGGTCATATCGTTTAAATAGTGTTTTGTATATTTGGCGGTAATTCTCTCTATCGGCTCTTTAGTCTCCAATGATCTTTTTATTATTTTGTCGTCAATATCTGTAATATTTCTTGCAAAGATAACTCGATAGCCAAGAGCCTTTAGCGTCCTTCTTAAAAGATCGAAAGCGATAGCGCTTCTTGCATGGCCAAGATGTGCGTCGTCATAAACCGTAGGACCGCAAACATATATGCGCACCTCATTCTCGTTTAGCGGTTCAAACGGCACTTTACTCTTTTTTACCGAATCATAAATAACCATCTGCAATCACCTTCAGCCCCCAGGCCGCAAAGCCGCAAAGGGCTATAAAGATAAGCGAAAGGGGCGCTTTTTTTGAGCGCATTATATCTAAAAAGATCTGCGGTCCTACCGCTTTGAGTGTGAGAAAGAGCAAAATCCAACCGCCGATACTGCTTGCAAGAGCAAGCCCCGGAGCCTTCATGGGATAGATCAGAATAATAGAAAATAGAATATTGAAAAGAAGAGATTTAGCCGCAATTTTGGCAGCTTCCGCCTGTCTATGAGAAGCGTATAGCCATAGTGAGAAGAGCTTAGCAAGGCCGAAAGGGAGCAGTCCTGCAAGGTACATAACCAAAACGGCGGAGGTGTTTAGAGTGTCGCTCTCTTTGAAAGCTCCTCTTTGAAACAGAAGTTCAACTATCTCATGCGAGAGTATTACTCCTATGGCGGTCGCACCGCCAAGCAGAGCCACAAGCAGCCAAAAGACCTTTTGAGACTCGCTTTTAGCTTCATCAACTTTTGAATTTTTTAGAAGTTTGCTTACAGATGGGAAGAGGGCAACCGAGGCAGCCGTAGCGAAAAGTGCCAATGGAAGCTGAAAGAGTCTGTTTGCGTAAAATAGATAGCTTATCGATCCGCTTACCAAAAAAGATGCGAGCCAAGTATCTATGAAGGAGGATAGTTGAGATGTTGAGTTGCCCAGAACCGACGGAAAGAATGAGCGGCTGAACCTTTTAAGCTCACTCTCGACCACTCTCTTTTTTCTGCTCAGATAGCTAAATCCCCCGGCAAGATATCTGCATACTCCTTTTCGGCCCGCCATCCAAAGGTGAAGAAGCAGTTGAAGCGCCCCTCCCAAAAGCACAGAGAAGCTTAGCGCATAAATTATAGTTTCAGGCTCTTCGCCCCTAAAGAGTACTAAAGCACCTATCATAGAGATATTTAAAAGTGCAGTCGAAAATGCGGTAGTCGCAAAGTGCTCCTTGTGCTGCAGCAAAGCAGAGAGAAAAGTTACAAGAAAGATAAAATCGAGATAGTAAAAGTTTATAGCCACCAAAGGAGCTGCCGCAGCTACCGTTGTCTCATCGAACCCTATGGCTATCGCTTTGGTCACCTCTTCGGAAAAGATGGTAACCAAAATCGATACGACCATGAGAAAAAGAAAAAAACGTATCAAAACAGCTACGGCAAAGAGGCTTTTATTTTTCGAAGCTATGAATGTCGGCAAAAAGCTCTGGACAAAAGCGCCTTCGGCAAAGATTCTTCTAAAAAGATTTGGAAGTTTGAAAGCAACAAAAAAGATATCCGAATAGATATTGGCTCCAAGTACGGATGCCGTCAAGAGATCTCTTATGAAGCCGAAGATTCGCGAGAGCAGTATACCGGCACTATTGGTAAAGATAGAGCGAAAACGCATATAGATTCAACCTTTTAGGAGCCTGCACAATGATAATCGAGCTCTCTGAAAAAACTTCTGCTAAAACTGCTTGGCTATGGCATCCCGAAATTTCGATGAAATTCCGACCATTGCGCTGCAGATGTTGTTCGCAGAAGAGTTTTTCAGAGCATACAATTATAGATAAAGGGATTTTGATGTTGGATTATAGATGTTGAATAGAGAATTAAAACTTCGCTTCTTCCCCTATACTCCAATAACAATAAACCAACGATAAAGAGAATCTGACAATATTTCAAACTCTTCGATTGATGATATTTTAACGATTATTAGATAAAATATAGATATTTTTTGCCCCGTTAGAGGTGACCGATTAATTCGAAAGAGGTAAAATGGGTTTTTTCGACAAAGTTTTTGGCTCAGATAAGAGTGACGACGATAAAAGAGAGGCGTCGGACAAGAAGAGCAGCTTCACACCTTTTGTGACCACTACAGATAACGTAGCACAGACTCTTCACGATACCGCTCTTAAATATAAAATAAGTTCGCAATCACTCGACATTAGGCTTTTGTCGGTTAAAACTCTAATCAAGATGGATCCGAAAGAGGAGGAGTGGATAGAGATCGAAGATGGCGAGTGGGAGAAGTTCAACAAACCAGAAATCCTTCTCAATCCCGATTTTCAGATTAAACAAAATTACGAAATAGAGATATTGCCTTACAAAGAGGAGCCTTGGAAAAGCGATCTGCTTTTGCATATAGCTTCCAACAAAGAGAAGAATAGGGTTGTCTGTACGATCAAATCGGGCTCGATCATAAGAAAGTCGCAAAATCTAAAACAGAAGATAAAGAGTCTTATAACAGCGAAGATGGTTCGTTCCCGTATTCTTACCGGACTCTGGGATGTAAACTACGACTCCGCCATAGATGAGATCATCGCGAAAGCTCTCGTTCAAGATCAATATATTCTTCCGGAAGATGCAACATTCGATATTTGCGTATGTTTCGCTTCCCAAAAGCCTGTAAACGACGAGCTTCTGCTTCACTATAAACTCAAAAACGAGGAGGAGCAGGGAGATAGAGTCGACTACTCGAAAAGAGGGTTCATTCAAGCGGTTGAAAAAGGGGAGGCCGTTATAGAATATATCAAACCTCAGCCCGGAAAACCGGGCCGAAACTGCCAAGGCACCTTCATTCCTGTAGGCGAGCCTCTTGAAAAGTTCAAACCGGAATTCAGAGTTAGCGAAGCCATAGAGATCGAAGAGGATGAAAAGCGTATACTATATCGGGCTAAAAAGGGGGGATATGTCGTATTCAAAGATAACACCTACGACATTCAAGACTCCATGGAGATAGATGAAGTAAGCTTCAAAAAGACAGGCTCCATAGATGCCGGCGTAGAAACCGAAGTGAAGCTTCACGTAAGCGAATCTGACCATATGAAAGATGCGATAGGCACCGGCGTGGAGGTGGAGGCGACAGAGGTGAAAGTAGAAGGCAATGTCGGAGCTTCCGCAGTGGTCGTCGCCGAAGAGGTTGTCATAGGCGGGCAAACCCACCAAAGCAGCCAAATAGTTGCCAAAACAGCCAAAATAAATGTGCACAGAGGCTTTTTGAAAGTTTCCGAAGAGGCGACTATATCGAGGTTGGAGGGGGGCGAAGTGGAAGCGAAGAGCGCCAGAGTCTCCCAAGCGATCGGCGGTGAAGTAAAAGCGATAGATATAGATGTAGAGGTTATCGCATCCAACGTAAAACTATTTGCAGTCTCAAAAATAGTCATAGGCAAAATGTTGGGTGAAAACAACAAACTTGTCATAGACCCCTCCAAAATAGAGGCTTACCACAACGAAATAGTTGAGCTCGAAGAGAAGATAGTGCAGATAGAAAAGGAGCTCTCGAAACTTGAGGAGCTCCATAACCAGAAGAAATCTACTATAGAAAAGAGCGAAACTGCGGTCAATACTCTCAAAAAAAGGATACTTGAAGCCAAAAGAAAAGGGCAAAAACCTCAACCTGCATTCTTGGCGAAAATCAAGCAGTATCAAAAGCTTCTGGATGAAACTTCAGATATAGCGGCAGAGATAGCCAAGGCTCAAAGATCTCTGCAAGAGGTTAAAAGAAAGCTTCTGGCCTACCAGGAGATGGTAATAAATAGCAAGATCGTTAATTATGGAGAGTGGAAAGATTATACCGATATCGAATTCCATCTTCTATATCCGCAAAAGACTCTTCAGCACACCCCAAAAGCGGGAGAGAGCAACCAGCTTATATATCTAAAGAGAGTGGAGTCTGAAGATTCTGACGAAGTAGATTACGAAATCGGCGTCAAAGAGGCGGTAAAAGAGTGATAGCAGCGGTATTTGGAAAAGTAGAGAAGAAAGAGCCCACCCATATCCATCTCTCTACCCCCGGAGGAGTTGTTTATGAGATTTTCGTTTCGCTTCACTGCAGCGCGGCGATTAAAACGGATGAGATAAAGCTTCATACGACACACATAGTACGCGAAGATGCCCAGCTTCTTTACGGCTTCTTAGATATCAACGAAAAAAGGATGTTCGATACACTCATCAAGATCAACGGCGTAGGCCCTAAAGTAGCGATGGCTATCTGCTCCACGTTTACTCCGGAGAGTTTTGCAAAGATCGTTCAGAGTAGAGATATATCGATGCTAAAAAGGGTGCCGGGCATAGGGCCAAAGAGTGCCGGCAGAATCATGGTGGAGCTTGGAGAGTTCACAATAGAGGGTATAGATGGAGGGAGCGGCTCTGCTGCTAGAAGCGAAGCGGCTATGGCTCTAGAGAGTCTCGGCTTCAAAAAGGAAGCTGTTTCAAAGGCTCTTGCAGGGTGTAGCTCCGCAACTACGGAAGATCTTATAAAAGAGGCGCTCAAAAAGTTGAGCAGATAAACTATTTTAAGAGGAGAGATGTGAAATACGCAATACTTTTTGGCGGCGCAAGCTTCGAGCATGAGATAAGCATAGTGAGTGCAATCGCACTTAAAAAGGTTCTTAAAAACGTAGAGACTTTTATCTTTTTGGATTCTGAAGGGGAGTTTTACGCAATTCCCCCGACAAGCATGAAGTCTACCCATTTCAGCGATAGGGGATTCAAAAAAGATGAGAAGCTAACCTTGAGCAAAGGGGGCTTTTTGAAAAGGGGGCTCTTCAAAAGCTCAATGCTTGAAGGCTTTGATGTGATTTTGAACCTCATTCACGGTGCCCAGGGCGAAGACGGCACTATCGCTTCTCTTCTTGACTTCTACGAAATTCCCTATATAGGGCCCCGTAAAGAGGCATCGGTAATAAGCTTCAACAAACGGTTTACAAAGCTTTACGCCGATGGCATCGGTATAAAAAGTGTCGAGTATGAACTACTGAAGATCGATTCAAAAAGGGAGATCGCCTTCGATTTTCCTCTAATCGTAAAACCCTTGAGATTAGGAAGCTCCATAGGGGTCAGCGTTGTAAAGCAAAAAAGCGAACTCGACTTCGCACTCGATGTAGCCTTCGAGTTTGACGATGAAGTTCTTATTGAGCCTTTTATAGAGGGTATTGAAGAGTATAACGTAGCCGGCTGTAGAGTAGGCAGCGAGTGGTATATAGGCAAAATAGAGGCTCCGAAAAAAGATGGATATCTCGACTTTGAACAAAAATATATGGACTTCTCACGAACTCAAAGCGTTTTGGAAGCGCAGATAGATAATAGAGTCCAAGAAGAGTTGATCGACTCTTTTAAAAAGGTCTACGCAAACCTTTTTGAAGGAGCGCTTGTCAGATGCGATTTTTTCGTAAAAGATGGTGAGATTTTACTCAACGAGATAAACCCGATACCGGGCTCTTTGGCCAACTATCTCTTCGACGATTTTCAAGGGGCTCTCGACTCGCTTGGTACCTCTTTGCCAAAAAATAGATCGATCAAACCGGACTACGCTTACATAGGGCTGGTTAAATCGGCAAAGGGTCCACAGACAGGAAACGGACGTTGAAAGATTTTCTTAATACCTATCTTCCCTACTATAGAGGGTACGGGCTCTACATAACCGCGGCTGTAATCGGTATGATCCTCGCATCGGGTGCTACCGCCGCCATTGCATATATCGTCAAACCTCTCATGGACAAAATATTTGTAGAGCATGATGTCGATATGCTCTACATAGTTCCTGCTTTCATAGTTCTTGCATTTTTGGCCAAAGGCATAGGAACATTCATGCAGAGCTATGCACTCAGCTATATCGGTATGGACATAATAAGAAAACTGCGCGACAGAATGCTTGCGCATATGATGAACCTC